>CAJWVP010000005.1 GCA_913048145.1 uncultured Rhodospirillaceae bacterium | reverse complement strand
CGGTGAAGCGGCCATAAAGTTCGTATTGCCGCTCGACGAAGGCGCGGCCTTCTTCTATCAGCCGGCTTCGCTGCACTTCCAACTCGGTGGCCAGGGCATCGCCGCCGGGAATGTCGCCGCGTGCGACCTGCGCAATCAGGCGCTCCAACTCGGCCAACCCCATCTGGTCGACCATGCGTCGGGCCATGAAGTTGATTTGTGTGCGGAACCGGATGTTGCCAACGCCGGCTGCGCGTCCAGCGTCTTCCATGGCGGCGGCCAAGCCTTCCCGATCGTCGTTCAGGAGCATGTCCGCGAGATCGTTACCGGTGTTGTCCTGCGGCTCGGGTGCGTCGTTTGCGTCACCGGGTTTGGCGGTGATGTTGTGGAACTGGTCGCGGGCGAAGAATAGCTCGAAGCTATCATCGAAGCGCTGCTTTTCGTTGAAGGTTTTGGCAAGGGTTAGGGACAGCCCGTCTTTCAGGAGTGTGCGGTCGGCAAATCCCAAATGCGCGGCCACTTCGTGTGCTTCCATGGCCTCAGCCACGGATACCCGAACCTCGGCAGCGCGCAGGGCGCGGATGAAATCCTCAAGGGGGCGTACCATGGCGTCAGCCCGCCTGCTGTAACGCCTTACGCACCATCTCATTGATCTGCGGCGCGACGGCGGTGATGTCATCTTCGAACTTCAACAAAATATTGAGGGTCTCGCGCACCAGGCCTGCGTCTAGTTCATCAGCGTGTAATAGGACCAGCGCGCGCGCCCAATCGAGGGTCTCTGATATGGACGGCAGCTTCTTCAAATCGATTTTCCGGAGCGATTGCACGAAATGCACCAGTTGACGCCGCAGGCGGACGTCAATATCGGGAACCCGTGCCGTTACAATCTGTTCCTCGAGCTTTGCGTCGGGTAGAGGGATGTAGAGGTGCAGGCAGCGACGTTTTAACGCATCGCCCATGTCGCGGGTATTGTTGGAGGTGAGGAAGACGACGGGTGGTTTCGACGCCTTCACCGTGCCGATCTCGGGAATGGTGATCTGGAAGGCGGACAGGACTTCCAACAGGAAGGCTTCGAATTCCTCGTTGGCCTTGTCGACCTCGTCAACCAGGAGCACGGCGCCTGCGTCTTCCTGCAGGGCCTTCAAGAGCGGTCGCGGTTCCAAGAACTGTTCTGAAAAGAACACATCTGTGAACGCATGTAGACGGCCCATGGCTGTCTCAAGATCATCTGCGTCATCGAGAACGTCGCCAATCTTGTTTTTCAGGATTTGGGTGTAGAGTAACTGTTTGCCGTACTTCCACTCATAGAGAGCCTTCGATTCATCAAGACCTTCGTAACATTGCATGCGGATCAAGGGGATGTTCAAAACCTCGGCTGTAGCCAGGGCTAGTTCTGTCTTCCCCACGCCGGCGGACCCTTCTACCAGTATTGGTTTGTCCAGGTTACGCGCGATCAGGATAGCTGTGGCGATCTGGCGTGAGGCAATGTAGGCGACGTCGCTCAGTCGTTCGATGATTCCATCGACGGACATAAAGGGATCCGTGGTCGCATCGTTCATGTGCTTGTTCCCTCGTTCAAAAAGGCGCGAGCCTGTTTTGCCACTTGAATTTGATGCATGGCCCCGGCGATGGCAGCGTTTTCGCCAGATCCCGCTGCAAGATCGCCGTGTCACCCGATAACACCATGCCTTGGGCCTTGGTGAAAGCGTGTAAATCGTCCAGTAAGGTTCGGGTCTACGTTGAAATCTGGACCGATCCTGTGCGGGCTGGCATAGTGCGCGAGTTAAACAGATGGCGACTATTTCCGTTAGGAATACATCACGTTGAAACGCCGGTTGATTATCACGCTCATTTCCATCGCTCTCGCGATGCATGGAGCGGCGCCCATGGGTTTAGCTGCCGGTTCGGCGCCGCCGCCGGTAGGCTCTATCCTCGCGGCGGTACAGGTCATTTGCACGCCCAACGGCGTTGTTAATTCGGTAGACAGCGAAAAGCTTGCTGATGATCACCAAAATTGTACGGTCTGTTCGACACCATGTCAGGGTCCCGCGCTGGTAGGCCCTGTCATGGCTGCCGCCATTCCGCAAGGTCGATTGGACCTTCTTAGCCCGGTGAGCTGTGGCGCGTCGACGCTCAAGCAAGAGTGGGGTCCAGTTCAGTCCCGAGCCCCGCCCATGATCCTCTGAAGGTTGAACCACTTCGCGCAGTTTTGGAGCGCAATCTAGACTTTTTGAGGAACAGAAGAATGAACAGACTAAATATTGCCGCTCTGGCGCTCGCCTTGATGGTGGGTGGCCCGGGGCTTGCCGATAGCCACGGACATAAGAAACACGGCCACGGTATAATGAAAAAAATGGGACAGACCATGGAACGCCTGACCGTCAAGGGCGGATGGGCGCGCGCCAGCACTCCTGGGGCTAAAAATGCTGCCGCCTACGTAACCATCATGAATCACGGTATGAAATCAGACGCCTTGATTGGCGTCGCATCCGACGTCTCTACCAAAGTTGAACTGCACTCGCACAAAAACGACGATGGCGTGATGCGCATGCGCCAAATCGTGTCCGTGCCGGTCCCGGCGCACTCCGTCGCGGAGTTGAAGCCCGGCGGCGATCACATCATGCTCATGGGCCTTAAGCGGCCGCTGAAGGCGGGTGACCACATCATGCTGAGGCTCAGTTTTCAAAGTGGCGCAACGGAGATCCTCAAGTTCATGGTGATGAAGAAGGGCGGCGCCATGAAAAAGAAGCACACCCACTAGCTTCTGCACGGGTTTGATTGTCGAAGGTTGGCCCTTTAAGGTGCCGCGCCATCGACAACATTTTGCGAAGGAGCCCAACCATGGACGCCAACGCCTCTGGAAAGCTTCGCCTCGGCATCCCTAAGGGAAGCCTGGAGGACGCGACCATTGAATTGTTCAAACAAGCCGGCTGGAGCATCACGCCGCGCTCGCGCAACTATTTTCCGCGCATCGACGATCCTGAGATCGAATGCGCACTGGTGCGCTCCCAGGAAATGGGTCCTTATATTGCCAGCGGCACATTGGATGCGGGGCTATGCGGGATCGATTGGGTCATGGAGACTGGCACCGAGAATGATGTCGAGGTGATTTCGGACCTAGTCTATTCCAAGGCGTCCGATCAAAAGGCGCGCTGGGTTTTAGTGGTCGATCAGGACAGCCCCATCCAATCCGTCGCTGACCTGGAGGGAAAGGTGATCGCCACCGAGCTCATGGGTTTTACAAAACGCTATTTAGAAGAGCGCGGTATCAATGCCAAAGTCGAATTTTCCTGGGGCGCAACGGAAGCCAAAGTGGTGGAGGGTCTCGCCGACGCGGCCGTGGAGATTACTGAAACGGGCTCCACCATCAAGGCTCATGGTCTTCGAATTGTTTGCGACCTCTTGGTCTCGCATACGGTCTTTATCGCCGGAAAGCCCGCCATGGCCGACGTATGGAAGAAGGACAAAATCGATCAGATCTCCCTTTTACTGGAAGCCGCGTTGACCGCGCGCCACAAGGTGTTGCTGAAGATGAACGTGGCGGTGGCGAATTTGGAGGCGGTCGTCGGGCTGTTGCCGAGCCTGCATGCGCCCACCGTCAATCGATTGGCCGATGAAGGCTGGTCGGCGGTCGAGACAGTGGTCGATAATCATGGTGTTCGAGCGCTGATCCCCAAGTTAAAGGCCGCCGGGGCTGAGGGAATTCTGCAGCTCGATCTGACGAAGATGTGTTAAGCCGCCTATCTGCCGGCCAGCAGATCTTCTGCCATTTTGCGCAGTTTTGTGCGCTGAATCTTCGTGCCGTTGGCACTGCGTGTCACCGGAAATTCATCAATTGCGACCACCCGTACGGGCGTTTTGAATTTCGGTAGCGTTTGTTGGCAATAGGTAATCACCGCTGTTTCATCGAGTTCGTGGCCATCCGCCTCAATAACGAAGGCGACGGGCCGGTTGCCGGCCGCAGTGCCCGCGGCGACGACTTGGGCATCGCGGACACCTGGATGCGACATAACGGTGCCTTCTATCTCGGAGGGCGCGACCAGGAACCCGCCCAGACGTAAAGTATCTGTCATCCGCTGCAGGTAGGTGAAACTGTGATCTGGTTCGGTATATCCAAGGTCGCCTGAGCGTAGGAAGCCGTCCGCGGTGAACGTGTCGCGGGTGGCCGCCGCGCTTCCGAAATAGCCAGTCATAATAAACGGGCCTGTGAATTCTAACTCACCGATCTCGCCATGGGCTAGAATGACGCCTGTTTCCGGATCACGGGCGCGCACGGCGGCGGTGGTGCTGACCAGTGTGCCGCCGGGGCGATGCCGTTCGGACGGTGGCGCAGCCATGGGACGACCTGCAAAAATGGCAAACACTTCGCTCATACCAAAGGCACCCTGTACGGGGATACCGCGAGCTTCGGCACGCGCCGGTAAGTCATGGAGCCAAGTATTGAAACCCGCGTACATGCAGGAACGCAGCATCGGAAAGGGCTGGTCGTCGATGCTTTCCTCGAGCATCCGATGCAGCATATCGTCGGTTATGAACATATGCGTGACGTCGTATCGTGTGCCAAGATCGAGGGCATTGATGACACGAAATCCCGCGGGCATGACCAATGTTGCCTGGGCAGCCAGCGTCGCCATGACTTGCACGAAGCCGAACACGCCGCAGAACGGGAGAAGTTGCAAATTGACGCTGCCGTGCGCTGTCATGTCCAAAAAGCGTGCCACGTCGAGGGCATGACCGGTGATAGCACCTTGGGAATGGACGGCAAACTTTGGCGCTGACGTCGTCCCCGATGTGGTGAATATATTAGAATGGTCGGCAGGGCCCCCTTCATCGATGCCTGTGGATGGGGCACTTGAGATGTCTTCGAAGGTTCGCATTGTGACCTTTGGCCACGCCGGCATTTGAGTGCATATTCCAACCGTGATTAGATGGGTAAGGTTGGAAAGGTCATTGGTATCGATATTTGTTAGTTCGGAAAGATCGCCGTTCACAGCTAGGACCTTGGCACCCGATCGTCCAGTGATATCCGCGATTTCGGCTGCGCCGAAACGGGTGTTGATGGCGACCAGTATAGCGCCCAATCGGGCGCAGGCCGCATGCAGCGAAAGATAGGCGTTGCTGTTTTCGAGCCATGCCGCCACCCGATCTCCAGGCCTTACGCCTATGTCACGAAGTGCGGTAGAGACATGATCGCTACGCTTTAAAATGGACGCGGCAGTTGACGTTCCATGGCCATCGAAAATATCTACGCCGCCGTCAGCGGCGTAGGCGTAGAGTTCTGTGATCGTGTGTGAGGTCATTTCTCATCGGCGTTGGGATGACGTTCCAGGTCAGACAATCCCCTTGGCACGAAGTTCAGCGATGGTTTCTGTGTCGTATCCGTACTCGGCCAGAACCTCATCGGTATGTTGGCCGGACTTCGGGGTCGGCATCCCCGTGCGTGGCTGGAACCGGCTCATGTTGATCGGTTGGCCGACAAGGTTCATGTCGCCCAGGTCGTCGTGACTGACCGGGTGGGTCATGCCAACGTGTTGGACCTGCGGGTCCGCAAACATTTGGTCAATCCTGTAAATGGGGCCGCAAGGCACGCCCGCGGCTTCTAGGGCTTCGATCCATTCGGCCGACGTTCGGTTCACTGTATGGGCCTCGATGCTGGCGTTCACGGCATCACGGTTCTCGGATCGCTTGGCGCCATCGATGAAGTCGGGGTTATTTGCCATTGCCGGATCGCCCAGCACTTCGCACAGCCGCACCCACATGATATCGCCGGCGCTGGCGATATTGATATGGCCGTCGCTGGTCTTGAAGACCCCGGTCGGAATGGTGGTGGGGTGGTTGTTGCCGGCCTGTGGCGCCACGTCACCGGCGACGGTCCAACGAGCGGCCTGAAAATCAAGCATGGAAATCATCGACTCCAATAGTGAGGTATGCACCCACTGGCCTTCGCCCGACTGTTCACGCTCCAATAATGAGATCAGGATTGCGATGGTGGTATAGTTACCCGATGACAAGTCAGCAACGGGGATGCCGACGCGCACCGGACCCTGGCCCGGCAAGCCGGTGATCGACATCAGCCCGCCCATACCTTGGGCGATCTGGTCGAAACCGGGACGTTTCGCATAGGGGCCGTCCTGACCGAACCCAGAAATTGACGCTAAAATGATGCGGGGGTTTGCTGCTCTCAAGGCGTCGTAGTCGACCCCCAACCGATGCTTCACGTCGGGCCGGTAGTTCTCAACCACCACATCCGCTTTGGTGACCAGTTTCATCAGAACATCGCGGCCTGCGTTTTCTTTCAAGTTGAGCGTCAGGCTTCGTTTGTTTCGGTGAATGTTCTGATAATCCGGGCCGTTGCGCGCACCGCCCATGCCCTTTGACTTGTCGACGGCGGCCGGGGCCTCCACTTTGATGACATTGGCACCCCAGTCGGCCAGGTGACGCACGGCGGTTGGGCCTGATCGGACCCGCGTCAGGTCGATAACGGTAAAGCGTGACAACGGACCTTGATAGTCGCTCATGGTGGACCTCCCTTGTATAAGCGGCAAACTATCATGGCTCATCAACTGTGCCAACGCGCCGGCAACGGGCACCACATCTGAGTGATGCCGAAGTTTTAAGATGATGATCAAACCGTTCGATTTCTTGATTTCGCGGTGTGACAGCGCGCGTGGAGGCGGTTACATTGCCGTGGCGCAAGCATGGTGGGTGTAGCGGGTCAAAGGAGAGAACGAGATCATGAGTGGCGGCGACAACCTCAGGACCGGCGGGGAACTGCTGGTAGACAGTCTTTTGGCCAACAATGTGGACCGGGCATTCTGCGTTCCCGGTGAGAGTTATCTGGCAGCCTTGGACGCATTACACCACGCACCCGCGATTGATTTAGTGACCTGCCGTCAGGAAAGCGGCGCAGCCATGATGGCGGATGCCTATGGCAAGCTGACCGGCAAACCGGGTATTTGTTTTGTCACTCGTGGTCCAGGCGCGACCAACGCGTCCGCCGGCGTCCACATTGCTTTTCAGGACTCAACGCCGATGATTTTGTTTGTTGGTCAGGTCGGGCGCGAAATGCGCGACCGCGAGGCATTTCAGGAAGTCGACTTTCGGCGCATGTTTGGTCAAATGGCGAAGTGGGTTGCGGAAATTGACGATGCGGCACGGGTGCCCGAATACGTGTCGCGAGCCTTCCATACGGCCGTCGCGGGCCGGCCCGGCCCGGTCGTGCTAGCTCTGCCCGAGGATATGCTTCGTGATCGGGCGCCGAGCGTGGAGATCTCCGCCGCGCGCATCAATGAAGCTCATCCTGGTGCTGATGCCATGGACGAATTGCGTGGCCGTCTGGAGAAAGCCGAGCGTCCCTTGGTGATCGTCGGCGGTGGCGGTTGGGACGCGACGGCCGTAGCCAACGTGGAGAAGTTCGCCGAGGCCAATCATCTGCCCGTGGCCGCGGCGTTCCGCTTTCAAAGCCTGTTCGACAACACCCACGCCAACTACGTCGGCGATGTGGGCATTGGGATCAATCCGGAGTTGGCGATCCGCGTCAAGGAGGCGGATCTGCTGTTGGCTATTGGGCCGCGCCTCGGTGAGATGACGACTGGTGGCTACGGTCTATTGGATATCCCCGTGCCGCGCCAAGATCTCGTCCACGTCTATCCGGCGGCGGAGGAATTGGGCCGCGTCTACCAGCCCATCCAGGGCATTAACGCCAGCATGAAGGCCTTCGCGAAGGTGTTGGCCGATATGGCGCCGGTGCAGGGCGGCTGGGCCGAACGGACCCGCGATGGGCATACCCAATATTTGGCCTGGTCGGAGCCGACGGAAGTCCCGGGGCCAGTGAACGTGGGCCGCGTGATTGAATATTTGCGTGACGCCATGGGCCCCAACGATGTGATCTGCAACGGCGCGGGCAACTTCTCCGCTTTCGTCCACCGCTTCTTCCGGTATCGGGGCTTCGGAACGCAGCTGGCGCCAACGTCAGGCTCTATGGGTTATGGTTTGCCCGCCGCCATTTCCGCCAAGCGCATGCGCCCGGACAGCACCGTGGTAGCCATGTGCGGTGACGGCGACGTGATGATGACCTGCCAGGAAATGGCCACGGCGGCGCACTATGGCATCGCCGCCATCGCGGTGATCGTAAACAACGGCACTTACGGCACCATTCGCATGCACCAGGAACGGGACTACCCTGGAAACGTCATCGCCACGGATCTCACCAACCCGGATTTCATGCTGTTCGCCCAATCCTTCGGTGCGCACGGCGAGCGGGTGGAGAAGACTGAGGATTTCACCGCTGCCTTTGACCGTGCCAAACAGTCGGGCAAGCCAGCGATCATCGAATTGATTGTCGATGCGGAAGCGATCACCCCGACAGCGACTTTGTCGGGCCTCCGTGAGACGGCATTGGCCAACCAATAGGGTGCAACTGCGCCTAGAAGCTTACGCCCGGTTCTTGATACGCGGCCAAGCGTGTACTGACGCGTCGCATTCTTTTCTGAAAAATGTCTCATAGAAAAAGTTGAAGGCTGAATAGGCGTTTTCGAGAACCGCGGCCACGGAATTGTCGACCAAGTCCGTTTCCATCAGGCTCTGCTAACATTTCGTCGGTTCACTTGTTGGCGCTTGAGAAGACTAGCGTGGTCACGTCGGAACGCTGGTCGTGCCATATCATCTATCGGACCCAGCTCGAAAACCTGGGCGGTCTCGTTTCATTCCTGCTCAATGACTGTTGCGATGAACATCCCAATATTCGAGCATGTTGCGAGTTCGATGCGGCGTGCACCTGGGCTGGCATCACGTCATGTGAAGGAGCAGAAAGGACGAAAGAGATGACTATGAAAGGCGTATTTATCGTACGGGCAGAAGTCCCCGAAGCCGACCGGGCGGCGTTCGAGGATTGGTACCAGAACGAGCATTTGAAGGAGGCCGAAGAGATGTTCAACGCCACTGGCGCCTGGCGAGGCTGGAGCCGTGTTGATTCCGCAATCCATATGGCATTCTACGAATTTGCGAGCGTCGAAGCCGCTGCCGCGATTCAGGATTCTAAAGCTCTGCAGACCCTGATCGGAAAGTTCAATAAGGTCTGGGGGGACCGGGTCAGCCGGACCCGCGAGGTGATTGCGGTGGCCGGCTAACAGGCCCCGCCCCGTGACTGGACCCGTTTTGCCAGTGGTTCGCACTTGATTTGGCATTCAAAGGGCTTTTCGGTGCTCTCACCGTTAAAGCTCTTACCCGGGACCCCCACAGCCCAGTTGTCGGTGCCAGGAAGGGTGGGCCGAGTCGACTCAAGTGAAAGCCATTTTTAAGGCGTCGACAGTATCGGACAACTGGACATTCTTGTAGGGTGCGACTGAACCCTCACCCCATATGGGCCTGGGCCAGGCCGGGTCCGTAGTGAACCTAGCAATCACATGCACATGTAATTGTGGCACCATGTTACCAAGGGCGGCTATGTTGATTTTGTCCGGATCGTGCAGACGCTGCAGGGCGATTGAGGCACGGTCAATTTCTTCTAAGAGAGCTGGTTTGTCTGCCGACGCTACGTCGTGAAAGTCGCGAAGGCCTTCGCGCATGGGCACGAGGATCAGCCACGGGTAAGTCGCATCATTCATCAACAGTACACGACAGAGCGACCAATCGATCACGTGAACCGTATCGACATCCAATGTTTCGTGCAGGACGAACATGGCGGTCTCCTATATGGTGCGCTCAGGAAACCCTGTCACGGAGCCAAACGGAGTGCAAGGTAATGGCGGAGCCGCGTTTGCGGACGGAGATCTGGGTGAAGGCGCAGTTGCGCCTGTGTGACCAGGCTATGCTGCCGGCTTTCGTCCGTCGGCGCGGCGACCCGGATGCCGGGGCGGTGATCGTTAAGTTGGATAGAATGGATGGGACGTCTGAAGTATTCGTCCAGGCCCGCGCTGGGGATGGATCTCGGGCCTGGACCCGAGGCTCTGGGGAGGGCGTCGTGTTGGATACAGAGGCGGAGGCTTACCTCCAGCGTCAGTTGTCGTTTGACCCTGATATTTGGGTTTTGGAGGTCGAAGATCCGGGGCTGCGTTACATACTTGATGGGCCGCTGATTACCTGAGGGCCATTGGCCAATCATATCTAGACGACGTGTGAATATCGACGCCACCTTTTTAGTCATTGGCAGCGGAGTGCAACAGCTCATAAGCTGCGTGGTTACGACGAATAAGGAAGCTTTTATGAAGGATATTCGCGAACCATGTGAGCTAAGCGCCACGGAAGCGCTGCACCGCATTGCCGCGGGTAAGTTAACGCCAACGGCCTGGGTTGAATCCTGCTGGGATCGAATTGCTGCCCGCGAACCAGCCGTCCAGGCCTGGTCATATCTCAATCCCGATGCTGTCACACAGACCGCCGCCCGCACCGATCAGGGACATGGCCCGTCCATTCCCGTCGGTGTGAAGGATATTATTGATGTTTGCGGTATGCCAACCATGATGGGCACGGATTTTCATAACCCCGTCCCAGTTAGCCGCGAGGGCGGGTCGGTGGCGATTATGCGCGAGGCCGGCTGTCTTTTTATGGGCAAGACCGTGACTACGGAGCTTGGGCATCGCCACCCAGGGCCGACGCGCAATCCGCACAATCTGGCGCATACACCGGGTGGGTCGTCTTCCGGATCCGCCGCCGCCGTCGCCGATTTTATGGTGCCGCTATGTTTGGGGACCCAGACCACCGCCTCGGTCATTCGTCCGGCGGCGTTCTGCGGTATCGTCGGCTACAAACCGACTTACGGCGATTTTGATAAGTCGGGGATTCTTGCCAACGCGCCGACCATGGATACGCTTGGGATCATGGCGCGAACCATCGACGACGTGGGTTTGTTGCGCGCCATTCTGCTGGAGGAGGCTCCACAAGCGATTGCCGACATGACCCTTTCGGATGTCAAGTTTGGATTGCTTAATGTGCCCCCCTGGAATACCGCCGAGCCCCAAACCCGACGCGTCATTGAGGCCTTAGCCGATGATTTGGCTGGCGCTGGAGCGAGACAGGTCGACGTGGCCATCGGCGACCAGGTCACGCGGTTGATCGAATTGCACCGGCTGATCAGCGGGTATGAGTTCGGCCGATCCATTGCGTACGAGCGGACCCGGCATCTGGATGAGTTGAGCGCGGTGTTGCGCGAGGGACGTCTGGCCGACGGGCGCGAGGTGGACAGTCGACGGTACCCAGACCTGATCCGTGAGGCGGCGTTCCTGCGGGCATCGCTGGCAGAAGCGTTCACTGGTGTCGATATTCTGGTTTCGCCTAGCGCTGCGGGTCCAGCGCCGGCAAGCCTGGAATCGACCGGTGACGCGGCGTTTAGCGCCGCGTGGTCGCTTGCCGGGAATCCAGTTATCACCCTGCCGTTATTTCAGGCGGCGGACACCGCGATGCCGATCGGGTGCCAACTGATCGCTGGATTTGGGGAAGACGAAAAACTGCTGAATGTTTCGCAAGCTATCATGACCCGCTTTAAGTCCTGATAGCCGGTATCTTGTGTGGAGGGCTGGTAGAGGTAATGCTTTGCTGGTCGCCGTGCCTTTTGTGCCGATGAGTGTGCCTGACAAATGATCCTATTTATCGGGTACACCGACACGTTGTTGTGACCTACTAAAAACAATCCAGTCGCTTATGCTGGTCAAGGCGTTTTTCCGCTGATGGAAGTTGTTCATCCCGATGGGGCCCGTACGGTATGTTCTTCGGCATTAAAAACCTCGGGGGCTGTGGGCCCAATGTCTCTAGACCTGATCCGTCAGGATCATTTCCGAAGCCTTTTCCGCAATCATGATGGTAGGTGCGTTAGTGTTGCCCGACGTGATGGTCGGCATCACCGAGGCGTCGACGACCCGTAGTCCGCTGATCCCGCGTACCCGAAGCCGATCGTCCACCACCGCCATGGGGTCCGACCCCATCTTGCAGGTGCCGACCGGATGAAAAATCGTGGTGGCGATATTTCCGGCCTCGCGGGCCAGGTCGGCATCATCCGAATACTCTGGGCCTGGGAGGAATTCCTCTGGCTCAAAGCGTTTCATGGCATCCGCGGATACGATTCGCCGGGTCAAACGGAGTGCGTCGGCTGCAACTTGGCGATCTACGGGCGCGGATAGGTAGTTTGGACGGATTGCGGGCTGTTGGAGGGGGTCTGCAGATTTAATCCGCACGTGCCCCCGGCTTTCCGGTCGCAGATTGCAAACCGACGCGGTGAAGGCGGGGAAGGGGTGTAGCGGCTCGCCGAACTTTGGCAGGGACAGGGGCTGCACATGATATTCCAGGTTTGGCATTTCCTTGTCCGTATCGCTTTTGGCGAAGCCGCCCAATTGGCTGGGGGCCATGGTCATAGGACCGCGTTTGAACAGAAAGTACTCTAATCCGATCCCAATCTTGCCGATCAACGAGTTGGCACGCTCGTTCAAGGTCTTGGTGTTCTTGACCTTATAGACCGCACGAATCTGCAGATGGTCCTGCAGGTTCTCGCCGACGCCGGGGAGGTCGTGGTTGATCGCGATGCCAAGGCCCTGCAGGTGATGGGCCGGGCCGATCCCGGAGAGCTGGAGTAATTGTGGTGATCCGATCGAGCCGCCAGCCAGGATCACTTCGCGGCCGGCCTGGACGCGTGCTAGCCGATCTTTGTGAACGACCGTGAGACCCGTGCAGCGTTTGCCCTCCAGCGTTAGACCGGTCGCCTGAGCCTCGGTCAACACGGTGAGGTTCGGCCGGTCCATCACGGGTTTTAGAAAACCCTTAGCGGTGGTCCAACGTATTCCTTTGTTCTGGTTCACCTGGAAATAGCCGCAGCCTTCGTTGTTACCTTGATTGAAATCGTCGGTTTTTGGGATACCGATTTCCGCGGCAGCGTCCTGAAAGGCATCCAGGATTTCCCAACTGAGCCGCATGTCCTCAACCCGAAACTCACCGCCCGTGGAATGCTTCTCGCTCTCGCCCCGGCCTTGGTCCTGCGACTTCAGAAAATAGGGGAGGACATCTTCCCAACCCCAGCCCGCGTTACCCATTTGGCGCCATTGATCATAATCGCGGGCTTGGCCGCGAATATATATCATGCCGTTTATGGCCGAACACCCACCAAGGACCTTGCCGCGAGGGTAGTCGAGCGCGCGGCCATTCAAGCCGGGTTCTTCCTCCGTCTTGAAGCACCAGTCCGTACGCGGATTGTTCATGGTGAAGAGATAGCCGACGGGAATGTGGATCCAAAAATAGTTGTCGTCCTTGCCTGCTTCCAACAGGAGGACGCGGTTTTTCTGATCCGCCGAAAGGCGGTTCGCTAACACGCAGCCGGCCGATCCGGCACCGGCGATCACATAGTCGAAGGTGCCCAGGTTCTGGATATTGGGTTCGTCCATACGTCATGCCTCCCATCGCGATCATAGTCCGGGCAACGGGTTGAATGAAATGCTCTCGTCTTGTCGATTTGCGACGCCGCCAGATATTGACTTGCCCGAGACCCGAAGGAGAGGATGAGTTGGTATGAGCGAGAAGGGCACTAAGGAATTGCACACGGTCGGGTTCGGCTTTACGTGGGAAGATTACACCGTCGGCGACCATTTTAAGACGCTGGGGCGCACGGTCACGGAAACGGACATCGTTAACTTTGTTGGTGTCACCGGCATGAACGAGGTTCTTTTCACGGATCACACCTTCACCATAGGCGTGGCGGCGGCTGGGCGCGCGGCGCCCGCGGTTCTTACCTATGCGCTAATTGAGGGGATCATCTGCCAATACCTGATCCAAGGCACCGGCCTTGCCATGCTGGAACTGGAGAAAAAGATACTGGCACCGGTCCTGGTTGGCGATACCGTGCACGCGGAGATTGAGGTTCTGAGCGTGCGCCAGACCTCTAAGGGGAATCGGGGTATTGTCAAGACGCGCAATGACATCGTCAACCAGCGCGGCGAAACGGTGATCACCTATGAGGCCACCCGAATGGTAGCAGGTAAGGACTGATTTTATCGGCAAAAGCCTCTGATAGCGCCTACCCTATGGACGTATTGTACAAAACTAGTGGCGTGCACGGAAGATTAGGCCGTGCGCAAAATTAAGTGGTAGCCAAAATCGGTTTCTACTGGCCCTGACACTTCGTCAACATCCAGGTCAAAGGCGACTTCTTCAAAGGGGGCGACCATCATGCCGCGGCCAAAATCACCTAAATCGCCGCCAGAACTGCCGGACGGGCATTCGGAATGTTCACGCGCCTGATCGGCGAAATCGGCGCCGCCGTCGATGGCAGTTTTAATGTCTTCAACTTCTTTCAGTGCGTCCTCTTTCGAACGGCCGTCGACGTTACGCAGGATGTGGGAAGCACGTATGCTGTCGGGCATGGAATACTCCTGTCTGTAGGTGGGCGTTGAAGGCCCAAAAATGTTGGCCGGGTTAGAGCATGCCGCGTCCCGGCGCGCAAGACCGTGCTAAATCGTCGGATAGGTTGAGCCTGGCGAAACGGTTAAAGAATGACTGGCGTTAGGGGATGAAAAAATCATGGAGATGGGCCAAGACCTCTTCCGGCGCTTCTTCCGCTAAGTAGTGACCGCTGGCCACGGGACCGCCGGTGACGTCGGCATCGCAATAGTCGCGCCAGATGGAGAGTGCGTCGTACCATTGACCAATCTTGCCCTTGTCTCCCCAAAGGGTCAGCAGGGGGCATTGTACCTTGATACCTGCCTCGCGGCTCTCTCGGTCGTGCGCCCTATCGATCGTCGCGGCGGCGCGATAGTCCTCACACATGCCGCGGATCATTTCTGGATCATGGACATACGCGAGATAGTCGGCCAGGGCGTCTGGATGGAAAAAGCCGTCATCCTTGGGTTCGCGCGAAGTGTGCGCCCGAAACCAGTCGTCTGGCGCGGCGTTGATGACGTTTTCCGGGAAGGGATGCGGCTGGGCGAACCAGAACCAGTGGTAATACCCCATGGCGAAGGCCATATCGGCGCGTTCGAAGTGTTCGATGGTGGGTACGATATCCAGGACCGCCAGGCGTTCCACGCGGTCCGGATACTCAAGCGCCATACGATGCGAGACCCGGGCACCACGATCGTGGCTGCCGACCTGAAAGGATAAGAAGCCATAGTATTCCATCACTTGTACCAGATCTTTGGCCATTACCCGCTTCGCATATGGGGCGTGATCGGACGTGGCCGGCGGCTTCATGGAACCGCCGTAACCGCGTAAATCCGGACAAATCACGGTGAAGCGCTTGGCCAGCGCCGGCGCCACGGCATGCCACATCGCGTGGGTCTGCGGGTTGCCGTGAACCAACAGCAAGGGTGGGCCGTCGCCACCCCGCCGAAGTCGTATTTTGCCATCTTCGACGGCAATGACTTCAAGGGTGAAGTCTTCGAAGAACAACATGGATGGTGTCTCCTAGCCTGCAGTCTGGGCCCCTTCGAAGACAATGTTTTCAGGCGTCTCGCCGAGGACGGCGCGGTTGATGTTGGCGGCGACGAATTGCCAGCGGCGGGCTACCTGTTCCGGTGCAGCGGCGCTTTCGTGTGGGCTCAGGATTACGTTGTCCAGTTCGTGAAACGGTAGGTTCGATGGCCAGACGTCTGGCGTTTTTGGCGAAATGTGGTTGTACCAGACATCGATGATGGCTCCGCCGATGGATTGGGCCGTCAATGCTGAATAGAGCGCGTCTTCCTGAACCACCAGACCGCGGGCCACGTTGATGAGGACGCCGTCCGGCTTCATGGTGTCCAGCTCGGCCTTGCCGATCAGGCCGCGGGTTTCGTCATTCAGGTCGCAGGCAACGACGACAAAGTCGCTTTCGGCCAGGAGCTTGGGCAGGTGATCCGCCGTGCCTAGCCAGTCAAGTGGGGCGGGGGTCTCCTGCTGGGTGCGACGCGTGCCGATGATCCGCATGTCGAAGGCCTGGGCGCGTTTGGCGATTTCCATGCCGATATGACCGTAGCCGACAATGCCGACCGTGCGTCCCCGGACCTCGCTATGATAGACCGCCTCCCCGGGGGCGCGGCCGCCCCAACCGTCGACACGGAACCGTCGGTCCATCTCGCGCAACCCGATGGTCCACTCCAGCATGGCCGCCATGACGTACTCTGCCATCGTACTTTCATGTTCGAAACAGTTACAGACAGGGATACCCGCCGGCATGGTGGCCGGCGAACAGAAGTCGTGCCCAGTCCAGGGAATTTGAAACATCTTCAGTTTCGGCGTCTCGGGCCAGCGTTTCAATGGGATGCCGCCGCCGATGACCACATCCGCTTCGTAGGCAAGAGGCGCGAATGCGTCGGGGGCATCTGTGGCCGGATCCCAAACCAGGATGGACCAATCGTCTCCCATGTTCTGGCGGAGAAGGTCGGTGTATTGAACGGCGATACGGCCTTGGACAAGGGCGGTGGGCATGGCGTGAACTCACGATTGGATTAAAGATGTTACGGTGTATGTGATCATGAGATGTTGGTGGTTCGTCAATTTGAGGTCTGCTCGAGTAGCGAATAGGCTTTGTACGCGAATGTCAATCTGACCCTTTCCGGACCGATGACTTTTCGCTGCTTTGGGGTCATGCTAGGAGAGAAGAGTTCTGAACATTAGTTCCGAGGCCACTATGACCAATCAAATTTCCCTTGAGATCAACGAATGCGTTTCCTTCGCTGATGGATACGAATTCGACGGCGCGGGCGCTTATGAGCGGCTGGCGGGTCGGGCACATTTCGCCGTTGATCCGAAAGTGCCGGCCAACGCCGGTATTTGTGATATCGACAAGGCGCCGGTCAACGGCGACGGCCTGGTGGAATTCGCCTCCGATATCTTCATTTATCGTCCGGTAGACCCGGCCAAGGCGAACAAACGCGTCTTTTACGATTACGGTAACCGGGGGAACCAGCGGGCCATACAGTTCTTCAACGATGCGCCGCCGTCAAACGCGCCGCTCAGCCTTACCGAAGCCGGGAACGGGTATCTCTTTCGTCGGGGCTACACGTTCGTGTGTTGCGCGTGGCAGGCGGATTTGCTGCCTGGAGATGGGCGCATGCTTATGGATGTGCCCGTAGCTATGGACGCCGACAAGCCGCTGACCGGACTGGTGCGTACCGAAATTATTCCCGAAAGCGACGGTGCCGTCACCTTCCCTCTGTCCGGATGGATTAACACGCGCAGCCATCCGGTCGTTTCCCTAGATACGACCGAGGCGACTTTGACCAAGCGGCGCTACGCCACATCCGAACGTCAGATTATTCCCTCTGATCAATGGCAGTTCGCCCGAGACGCTGGGGGTATCGGCCTGGACGGTGTTGCGCGCCAATCTGCCATCGTACCGTCGCACACGGACATTTACATGGGCGACGGGTTCCAGACGGGTTGGATCTATGAGTTGGTCTACACTGGACAGGACCCGTTAGTCCTTGGCCTCGGTCACTTGGCGGTCCGGGATTTCATCAGTTACCTCAAGTATGGCGACGTGGACGCGGCCGGTAATGTCAATCCTCTTGCTGAAATAGGCATTGAAAAGGCTTATGGCTGGGGCCGGTCCCAAACGGGCCGGATTATTCGTGATTTCCTTCACCTCGGCTACAATGCTGACGCAGACGGCCGTCAGGTTTTTGACGGCGTGTTGCCGCATGTAGCCGGCGGCGGCCTCATGTGGATGAACCACCGGTTTGCTAATGCGGTCAGCCCGGCGGGTCAGGAACACGAAGACCATTACAACTGTGCCGACCGTTTTCCGTTCTCTTATGCGGAGAGCACGGATCATCTGACCGGCAAGACCGACGCTATTTTGAAACGACCTGATACCGATCCGTTGGTGATCCACTCGCAGACCGCGACAGAGTATTGGCAGCGCCGCGGTTCTCTGGTGCACACGGATACGCAAGGCAACGATCTCGAACAGCCTGAGAACGTGCGGGTTTTCATGTGGGGTAGCTCCGAACACTTCGCGGACCCGAACCTCAAACACCCATCGAAAGGGGTCTGCCAGAACTGGTGTAACGTTGTTCGGACCTCCATGCTGTTCCGCGCTCTTCTGGATGCTTTGGATGCCTGGGCCACGGATGGAGTGGCGCCGCCGGCAAGCCGTATGCCCCGGCGAAGCGATGGCACCCTAGTGGATACCGATACCTGGCGCGCCGGGTTCCCGGTCATTCCAGGGCTGGCGCTACCCCACGGGCCGGCGGGATTGCCGCTCTTGGATTTCGGACCGGAGTTCGACAAGGGCGTTTTAGCGAAAGAGCCGCCGGACGTTATCGATGCGGCCGGGTACCCAACCTTGGTGCCTGCCACCGACACGGATGGCAATGACCTTGGTGGGGTGAGTGCGCCGATGGTCGCAGCACCGCTGGCGACTTATACGGGATGGAACCTTAGGGCCCGCGGTCAGGGCGAAGGTGCCAAGTACAAGTTTTCCGGCTCCACCATTCCCTTCCCCGAGACGGTCGATGAACGGATGACGACCGGTGATCCGCGTGCGGCCATTGCCGAACGCTACACGAACCTCGACGCGTACAAGTCAGCGATCCGTGCCGCCGCGGAGACCTTGGTAGCCGATCGGTTGATGCTGGCAGAAGACGTCGATCGGTGCGTTAAATGGGCGGAAGACTGGGACCGCGAACGCCATGACTTGAGAGCCTTGTAGGGGGGCGTGGCCGCTAATACGACCATGACGGGCGCAGCGGTATCGGAGGTGGAACTGCGCCGGCGTATCGAGGTGGACCCAGACGACGCGGCGTCGCTCGATGCCCTGGGGCTGCTGTTGCGTGACGCCGGACAAGGGAACGCCGCTCTCGACTGTTTCAAGAAGGCGGTCATGGCGGCGCCGGATCATGTGGAGGCGCAACTCCATATGGCGGAGACCTTGCTAGACCTCGATCAGTTCGCCGCAGCGGCGACGGCCTATCGCCGCTTGACGATCCTGATACCTGATTTCGCGCCAATACATACGGCCCTTGGGGTCGCCTTGAAACGTGGGGACGACGTGGCGGCGGCCATGGCTTGTTACCAGCAGGCGATGGCCCTGGATCCCGAAGATCCGGCACCTGTGTTCAATCTGGCCTTGGCCTTGGAGGAGGCGGCCAAGAGCGAGGAGGCCATTGCGGCCTATGAAACCGTAACATCCATCGCGCCCGAGATGCTCGAGGCTTGGGTTAACCTGGGAAACTTGCATCATCGCGAGAAACGGTTCGCCGCCGCCGCTGAAGCCTATGAACGGGCGTTGGTCGTGAACCCGAAAGATGCCTCCACGTGGAGCCGTTTGGGTGTAGTTGCCGACGCCCTGGGTGCGCGGGATGAGGCCCGCGCCCACTATCGCATGGCCTTGGAAATCGATCCCGAATGCGTCGCCGCCCACTACAACCTGGGTATCTCCCTCCGTGAGGAAGGAGATTTGGCGGCGGCCATTCACAGTTACCGTCAGGCCCTGGCGGCGGACCCGGCACGGGCGGAAGTGCTCTACAACCTTGGCCTCGCCCAGCAGGCAGACGGCGACGCAGCGGCAGCCGAGACCAGTTATCGGGCTGCCATTTCCGTCGATGCTGATCAGGTGGCGGCGCAGAACAATTTGGGGACGGCCCTATTGGATCAGGGGCAACTGGTTGAGGCCGTCGATGCGTATCGCCAGGCCGCCGGCGATGATCCGGCGACCGCCGTGCACGCGAATTCAGCGTGGAACCTGTCCGTGGCCCTGTTGTTGTCTGGCGATTACGAAGAAGGGTGGCGATGGTATGAATGGCGCTTCCACAAGGGTGGCGCGACGCCCCCATCCTTTGAAAAGCCGCGGTGGCACCTGGATGCGCCGGCAGATGCCCGCGTTCTGGTCTGGGCTGAACAGGGCTACGGAGACACCATGCAGTTCGTGCGCTACGTACCCATGGTCAAGAGTCATGCGGCGGCGGTAATCTTGGACATTCAACCGAACCTCCGGCGCTTGTTGGATGGTTTCGGCGGTGCCGTCACGGTCGCCCCCGGCGAGGAGATGCCTGAGTATGATTTCCATATCCCCATGCTCAGCCTCCCTGGGCTGTTTGGCACTACCGTGGATTCCGTTCCGGCTGATATTCCCTACCTTTCGGGAGATCCGGAACGGGTGGTCTATTGGCGCGAGCGGCTGGCTGGTGATGGCCGGGCAATCGGCTTGTCATGGCGCGGTAACCCAGAGAATCAGAATGACCGCTACCGGTCGGTTGATCCGATCCTCTTGGGCCCGCTGTTGAATGCGCCCGGGTGCCGCTTCTTCAGCCTGCAAAAGGTCCCGGCGACCGGGGATTGGGATGTCTTGGCCAATTTGGGACCGATTACCGATTTGGGTCCCGAACTGGGCGACTTCTCTGAGACGGCAGCCGTAATTGAAGCGTTGGACTTGGTGATCACCGTGGACACGGCGACGGCCCATCTGGCCGGGGGATTGGGGAAATTGAGCTGGTTGATGCTGCCCTTTATTCCTGATTGGCGATGGATGCTGGATACCGATGAAAGCCCTTGGTACCCATGCCTCCGGCTGTTCCGGCAGAGGGAATTGGACTCGTGGCCGACGGTAATTGAGCGCATGACGGCGGCGCTACATGACGGGACCTAGCCCCACGCGGCTAGGTTCATGGATTTGTTGACGGCCTCCACAAGCCGAGCCACGTCATCTGTGGTCAATGTAGACGCACGGATCATTCGCCATAAGTATCCAGCTCTCCCTTCGGCTTCTAGGTGACTTGGTTAAGGGTGCTCGGCCAATCGTCTTGGTCGGTTGCCCGTCTGTTCATGCATGGGGTTTAACCGTGCCTTAAGGGTGGAGCTGTAAGGTAACGCCGACCTTTGACTATAAAAAGCTGTGCTGGAAGATGGGTTTAAGTGGGTTCAATTCGGTTTAATAATGGCAATTCCCCAAGTCGACCGGTATCGACAAGGACGAAGGACACATGAGCACTGTCGTCAAACTTTTCGCGGCGTTGATCTTATTGTTGGTTGTTGGAGCTGGGTTTCCCCTTTTGGTTTTGCCAGACGCAACACTGCGCGCGTTGCCTGGCGGACAGGGCGAGCGATTGGTGAGCATCAAGCGCGACACCAGTGAAGACGCCGCCTACTGGTATGAAGATGTCTCCTATGCGGCAAAATCCTTGATATGGGATCTGACCAGCGGGGATATCTTCAACACGGAAGCCAATGTGGAAATTGAGATTCCGCATGATATCCGGAAGCAGTTGCGTCAGACCGCCAAGCAGCCGAAGGCGCAACCGCCGAGCACACCTCAGCAGGCACCAAAGCGTTTATCGGAAGTACAAACGGAAACCGCACCTGCGCGGCCAAGTTTGCCACCGCCCGCCGACATGGCTTCAGCCGCAGCCAAAACGACTAATCCGTCGGTCATGGGCGCCGTCGATGAAAAGGTTGACGACATGTCGCCGAGCACCGTAATGGCCAAGCAGCCATCGCCGCAGCCGACCCTTGCGACGGTGCCGCTCGTCGCCGAGGTGTCAAGCTCGCCAAAACTGGCGGAGTCGAAAAAGAAACCTGCGGTGGCAAACGCTGAAAGTTCGAAAAAGAAGCCAGCCTCGGCAAAGGCGAAAACGCCGGAAAAGAAACCCGCGTTGGCAAAGGTTAGCATACCAAAGCCGGCTCCATCGTCTAAGGCGCCGCCACCCTTGGTGCCGGCCAAGCAGGTTGCCAAGGTTAAGGCCAAAAAGCCGAAGAAAGTTGCCGCCCTGTCGGCGAAACCAAAAGCTCAATCCTCGGCGCTGGCAAAGAAATCACCATCACCACCGTTGCCGGCGCTGTCACCCAAAGCTGTGTCGAATGCTACGCCGGCGACGCCTGAGAAACCGCAACCTAAGGCGTCCAAGCCGCCTGAGACTGCCTCTGATAACGGTGCAGACGAGCATCAGCGCGGTATGCTCCATTATCGAGGTAATACGGTGCCCAAGAACCTACGCGAAGCCGCCAAGTGGTTCCGTATTGCGGCCAAAAAGGGGCACGTTGGCGCCAAATACAATCTGGGGATTATGGCGTTCCTAGGCCAAGGCATGTCCAAAGACTATGCGAAAGCGGCCAAGTGGTTCCGAATGGCTGGTGAGGAAGATCACGCCGCGGCGCAATACAATCTTGGATTTTTGTATTACGTGGGCCGTGGCGTCGCGAAGGACGACGTGAGTGCCTACACCTGGATCGACCGGGCCGCTAGTCTTGGTGACGAGAAGGCACAGAAGGCGCGGGATACCCTGCGCAAGACCCTATCTCCGGAAATCTTATCGAAATAGGCGGAAGGCCAAAGAACTCAGTGTTTTTGAAGTACTCGATCTAGAGGCCGATGCGGCCGTTTAACGCAATATTTACAAAAATTTTGGTATTCCCCAGGCAGACAACAGCGCTCGCGCTGGATTGACGAGGAATCGTGGATGAGTGTCAAGTATTTGGCTGCCCTTGCGGTATTTGGGATACTGACGGTCGTCCCGCCGATTTCGGCAGGTATTCAAGACGCTAAGGCGGTGGAACTGGCCGGTGCGGATGAAGAAGACACGGCGACGAAAGACCAGCTTCGAAAAGCAGGTCTGGTACAATTGCCGGGTCCCTATCTAAAGATGGCTGAACCGAAATCAACGCCATCGGCTAAACCGGTAAGCCAAACGCTTACGAGACCGAACCCTAAGCCGCAGCCTGAAAAAAAGATTCCTGAGTCCGAGCCTAAGCCTGAGCCGAAGCTGAGAGAGCCGGCCAAGAAGGTAGTTTTGCCCGAACACAAACCGGCCGTGCCAGTCAAGAAAGCTGCCGAGCCCGCGGCAAAGGAGGTACCGAAAGCAACGCTAGCCGTTGAAGAGAAGGTGGCATCCAAACTGCATCAACCGACCATCGCCGCTCCTTATTTCCGAATGGACGTCGGCTATGGCCTTACCTTGAATCCTGAAGGCACGACAACCGCCGGAGACATGACCGGTGAGGATGTGGCCAACCTAGCTCTCTTCAGCGCAGGGGTTGGGTATAGATTTTCCAATAAGTTGCGCGCTGACCTGACCGCTGATTACCGTGCCGATGCAGAGTTCGATGCGACGACGCCCGGTGGCGCCGCGGTCAGCTCCGAGGTTAATGGCCTGGCGGTGATGCTGAACGGCTACTACGACATTGGAACGTTTGAAGGTTTCACCCCTTATTTGGGCGGCGGGGTTGGCATCGTGCGCTTGGAAACCACCGAGCAAACCGGAACGATGGTGGCCGGCGACACCAGCACCAACTTCGCGTGGGCGCTAAACGTAGGTTCAGCCATCGAATTAGGGAACGACGAGAATACTTTAGCGGACGTCAGTTACCGGTTCGTCAGCCTTGGCAAGTTCAAGCAACAGGACGGCACCACTTATGACGACTTGATGGTTCATGAGTTTCGGGCCGGCCTTCGGCACCACTTCTGATCGAACGGTTCTTTACTGGGACAGTGTGATTGCGCTTTTAGAATGTTTCGGCGTTAAGCCGCGGAACGGCAAAAATATAGGAAAATCAAGATCACCCGCCGCGGCTTCCAGTTGGCGGCCGGTCTGGTTGTGCTGGCCTATGTGACCAGCCATTTCCTACATCATTCGCTGGGCGTGATCTCAGTTTTGGCGCTTGATCAAGCTGGGAGAAATGTTCAACCCGTGGACGATATTGCTGACCGCTACCAGCGCGACGCATATGGGCGGCGCACTGTGGGCCGCCACGCGGTTTGCAGATGCCGGCGTGGTCGAGTTGAACTTGGGCCTTGGGATTGCGTTGGAGCGCGCAAAAGCGCTCTTCGAAAGAATGTTGTACACGGCTCGGAAATTGCTCAGACCTCTAGGTCATGGTCGTTAGGCACTGGCTAGTGATCACACGGATTACGCGCCGCGTCGAACTCGTTCGCGATGCAGGATATAGATGCCCGCAACGACGACAACGGTAACGCCCATAACCGTGCCCAGATCAGGAATGTCGCCCCATATGAAGTATCCGAAGATCGCCGCCCAAACCGCGCCTGAGTACTTGAAGGGCGCGACCAGCGCCGCCTCGCCGTATCGGAATGTCTCGATCATCAGGAAATGCGCACTTCCGATCAAGAACCCGTTCACCGCGAACCAGCCCCAGTCGGCAAACGGCACTGGCTGCCACACGAACGGCGAGATAACCATGCTGGCCAATACAACGCCCAGCGACGTGTAGAACAGTAGTGCTACCGATGTTTCGGTTTCGCTCATTCCGCGGGTCAAGATGTCTCGAAACGCGCCGGTCAGGCTTGCGGCCAGTGGGAATAAGGCCGCCCATTGGAATACGCCACCGCCCGGACGCATAATGATGACAATGCCGATGAACCCGGATAGCACGGCCATCCAGCGCCTCCAGCCGACGTGCTCACGAAGCAGCGGCGGTGCCAGCGCCGCGATGAACAGGGGCCCCGCAAAAGCGATGGCAATCGCATCAGTCAGCGGGAGGTGCTTGAGACCGCTGACGAACAGGAAGGTACCCAAGATGACCAATAGGGCGC
>CAJWVP010000004.1 GCA_913048145.1 uncultured Rhodospirillaceae bacterium | reverse complement strand
GGAAGGCGGAGTTAGCCCAGACGAAAAAGCACCAGGCCGCAAGTCCGCGACTGTTCTCAGCCATTGTCGGGGTTGAACTCCCCGTGTTGATTATGGCTCAAACCTGGTGGTTGGCCATGGGAATTATAAAACCGCTCTACATTATTCGGTTCATTGTACGGCGCTCGAAATATTAGCGTGTGTGCGGGTTTCATGGGTTGTCCGTAACCGTTCGAGCTAATTCTGCGTTCACCATATCATGGGCCAACTCTTCCAAGGTGAACTGTGGTTCCCAACCGGTCATTCGTCTTAGTTTTTTGGAATTTCCGACCAGATCTGCCTGAGCTTCCACGGATCTTATCAGCGTTCGGTCCTCGTCGACATAAGTGTCGAAATTAAGGCCAAGGCAATCGAACACGTAGGTGCCGAAATCTCGAACTGAATTTAGTTGGCCACTTGCAACGATAAAATCCTCCGGTGAAGACACATCGTTAATCAGGCGAAGCGCGCGCATATGATCAGCAGCGTGTGCCCAATCCACCTTAGCGTCTAAGTTGCCAAGAACTAGGCGACACTGTCGTCCGCGCTTGATGGCAACACCCGCCCGAACGATCTTTTGCGTCACATAACCAGCAGATCGCCGGGGGGACTCGTGATTGTAAAGAATGGCCGAAGATGCATGGACGCCATATTGATTCCGGTAGTGCGCGCAGATACCGATCCCGGCCGCCTTGGAAATCCCATAGGGGCTGATCGGCGTCATCGATGTATTCTCATCTTGCGGGCTTTCGACAGGCGCCCCAAACACGTGTGATGACGCGGCAAAAACCAATCGGGCCTCTGGCGCTTCGGTTCGAATCCCTTCCAAGAGATGTGCCAGGCCGACAGCATGAACATGTAAAGACTGGGCGAACAGATCGGCGGCGTCTTCTGTACGGTCTTCGGACGACCCGTGGACCGCGGCTAAGTGATAAATCTGGGTTGGTTGCCAATACGCGATCCAGGCTCGCACTTGCCCCGAATTGCCAATGTCAAACGGTTGTCGATTCGTGCCACTTCGTCCGTCGAACACGGCCGTTCGATCGCTGCCCATGGTTACGACGCCACCGCCCAAGAGCGCTTCATTTAGATAGGAGCCATCTTGACCCATAATACCGGTAATGAAGGCGCGCTCACTCATGGGTGATCGGTACTAACGGCAGCAGATAGCCGGTTTGGTTGTCTGCGGGATGGGCCATTCGTCATTCGTTTCACAAATCAAACTGCGCTGGATCGACATCCTCGTGTAACAGATCGGTCATCACCATCTCTCGGGCCAAGTCTTGGAGCGAGATTTTTGGCTCCCAACCGAATGCTTGGCGGGCCTTGCTGAAATCGCCGATAAACTCGTTAACATCAATGGGCCGAAGCAGTTTCGGGTCGATATCCACATGATCCGACCAGTCCAGACCGAGCAATCCAAATGACGTATCCAGGAAGTCTCGAACGCTGTGGCTCTTGCCAGTCGCGATGACGTAATCACCGCCCGACGCTTGTTGTAACATCATCCACATCGCCTCGACGTAGTCTTTCGCGTGACCCCAGTCGCGCCGGGCATCCAGGTTCCCGAGTAAAAGCTTATCTTGCCTCCCCGCGACAATCCGCGCCAATCCGCGAGTAATCTTGCGCGTGACAAAATTGTGACCGCGGCGTGGACTTTCGTGATTGAAAAGGATGCCGTTTGAGGCGTGAAGCCCATAGGCCTCCCTATAAAGGCGCACTTGGTGGAAGGCGAACACCTTGCCGCAGGCATATGGGTTGTCGGGGTGGAATGGCGTTTTCTCATCCTGTGGGGAGATGTTCACATTTCCGTAAACTTCCGAAGTTGTCGCCTGATAGAACCGGGTATGACCAGCGCCTGCATTGCGGACCGCCTCGAGCATTTTGAGTGCCCCAAGCGCGACAACTTCTGAGGTGTGGACCGGTTCATGGAAGGAAATCTGGACGTGGCTTTGGGCTGCCAGGTTATAGACCTCGTTGGGTTCAATCTGATCGATTAGAGCAGCCAGACGGCTGCTATCGGTCACGTCACCAAAGTGCAGTTGCAGAAATTCGCCGCGCATCTCGCCTGGATGAAGAAGATGGTCGATACGGCGTGTATTTGAAACCGATGCGCGCCGAACGATGCCGTGAACCTCATATCCCTTAGAAATGAGAAGCTCAGCTAGGTACGACCCATCTTGACCAGAAATACCGGAAATCAATGCCTTTTTCATGGGCGAACTAATCTAGAAATAAATCCAATTTAGGCCCCACCCCAAACATCATGGAGATCGGAACTTCGCGGGACTTAGCAGGTCGGGTTTGACGTTGCAAAGCAAATTTCCATTCAGTGTGGAGACTGTGCGCGTGTCTTAAAATTTTTAGCTCGCCGGCTTTTGCCGACTCACGTAAGCCGGAGATCAGCAACATTTAGTGCGGGCAGGCAAGGCTCAAGCGAAACCAGCGCGTAAGTCGGTTGCTGCACCGGAGGCTCTCAAACCCATCAGCGCTCTCGAAGCTAACTTTATCATCAACTAAAGGTTGACCCTGACGATGCTGATCGAGGTGATCCGCAGCCTTGGCGCTGAGCTGATCTTTGTTGTTCAAGCCAGCACCGACGGTACAAAAATACGAGATTCGCACACCGGTACCGCTTGTGCTTTGTTGGCTAGGGTCAACGATGTGCATTCGGGCGTTTGCGCCCTATCCGGAGCTAAGAAGCGACCTATTCGTCAACGCTCATCATCAAGGCTATGTGATCGCGGATTCCCGGGTTAGCGGCCTTATCGCCCAATACGGCTTAAAATCAGACGATGCTGTTTGGTGGCTCCATTCCGGCGAAGAAAGCGTCCAGATTGTCCAGGGCCTTGAAACCCATGGCGTTCCGGGTTTCAACCGTGGCGCTGCCCACATGGGGAAGAAGGACCACGTTCTCTAAGATGCGGTACTCGGGGTGAAGATTGGGCTCGCCATCAAACACGTCTAGGCCGGCGGCAAATACGCGGCCGGATTTGAGCGCGGCGATCAAAGCCTCGTCATCAACTAATCCCCCACGCGCAGAATTCACAACGACCGCGTTGGGTGGCAAAAGGGCAATGCGGTCCTCGTTCAGAACCTTTGCCATTTCTGACGTCATCGGGCAATTGATGGACAGGAAATCCGCCACTTTCATCAGCTCATCAGCACTCTTGTGGTAGATAGCACCTTTCGCGTCGTTGTCAGGTAAGGCGCTACGATTGTGATAATGAATGGTCATACCAAAGGCGCGACCGCGCTTTGCAACTTCGCGACCGATGCCGCCCATTCCTAGTATCGCCAAGCGTTTGCCCTGCATACCCACGCCCAGCATCTGGGTTGGTGACCAGCCGGCCCAATTACCATTTCGAACCATTCGATCAGCTTCGCTGGCCCGGCGGGACGCGGATAGAAGCAGCATGAACGCAATGTCCGCCGTAGCCTCGTTAAGTACATTTGGCGTATTGGATACCATTAGGCCCCGTGCCTTCGCCGCAGGTAGGTCAATATGTTCATGACCGACGGAAAAGGTAGAAAGTGCCCTGATGCTGTCCGGTAGAGAAGCGATTACGTCCGCTGTGAACTTGTTTCCAGACGAAAAGAAGATGGCGTCGTGATCTGCGGCTCGTTCAATCAGTTCATCGCCAATCCAATTGTTATCCTCAGGATTGAAGGTACAGGTGTAGTCGCGTTCGCAGCGCGCAAGGACATCGGCGGGAAACTGTCGTGTGACCAGAAGTCGGATATTCTTTGGCATGAGTATCTCTCTCGTCAATTTGTTTGTCTGGAGCCACTGATAGGGTTGGCGGCGTAATCAAACCGGCTAGGCACCGACAGGAATGACAGCGACAACCACCCGCGCCCAATCTGATGCTGCGTAAAGATGTCGAGAGTATGCCTGACGAGAAAGCCCGAGCCAAAAACAAAACCGCCCGAGTTACCCCGGGCGGTTACAAAGGTCACAGTCGGCTAATCTTATTCGCGATTACCAAAAAGATGCAGCAAGAATATGAACATGTTGATGAAGTCAAGATAGAGCGTTAGGGCGCCCATGATGGCCTTTTTCTCGGCAACGGCGGTGCCATCACTTTCTGCATATATAGATTTGATCTTTTGCGTGTCATAAGCCGTCAGGCCGGCAAAGATCAGTACACCCAGAACGGATATCGCGAACTGCAATGCAGAGCTTTCAAGGAAGATATTGACCACGGCAGCAATCAGCAAGCCGATCACGCCCATGATTAGAAACGAACCCATTCCCGACAGATTTCGCTTGGTCGTGTAACCGTAAAGGCTAAGGCCGGCAAAGGCACCTGCGGTGATGAAAAAGACCCTTGCCACGCTTTCGCCTGTATAAACCGCGAATACATACGCTAACGACAGACCCATCGAGCCCGCGTAAACCCAGAACAAGGTCTGAGCGGTAGACGCTTTCATAGATTGCACTTTCGCGGCCAAGAAAAACACGAGGCCGATTGGAGCCAACATGACGACCCATTGTAGTGGCGTGCCGTAAATAGCTTGCATCATGGTCGGTGACGTGGATGTGGCGAAGGCCACCGCACCTGTCAACCCGAGGCCGATGCACATGTAATTATATACCTTGAGCATATAAGCCCGCAGGCCTTCATCGATACCGGCCGCATAGGCCTGATCATGAGACATCTGCTGAGTGCGCATGCCTAAGCGATTGTTTGGTCCAAGAGCCATAACAAACTCCTCTATCTATTGCTGCACGCAACTATAGGCGCACCAGCGGGAAAAGCCCTGAGTGGGTAAAATAAGCACATCACAAACGGTAATCAAGGGGAACTGCCACTAGTCACTAAATGGTCATAATTTGTGTATAGGGCTGGTAACTCACTGATTTCGCAGGTGAGGCGCCGCCTTCTCCCTTAACACCCGCCACGTCCCTAAAAATCCGATGCCCAAGGCGACAAAAAGGCACCCCAAAGCTATGATGGCGACAGTTTTTGGCAGGAAGACCCAGGACATTTTCATTAAAAACGTCACTATGGCCCACGCCGCAGCGCTCCCAACAACGACCCCAACCAAGGCTGTGGCCGCGCCTAGAACGCCGTATTCCATCAGAAACACTCCCAGAAGACGTTGACGCGTCGCTCCCAGAACCTTGAAAACGACAGCATCATACTGTTGACGGCGCCGATTGGCGGCAACCGCTGCGGACAACACCAGGGCGCCGACGAGGATCGTAATGCTGGCCATTCCGGTAACAGCCGCGCCGATGCCCGCCACGAGATTGGCTGCGGCCGCTAAGGCATCTCGGACGCGGATAGCGGAGATATTGGGAAAGTCGTCGGTCGCCGCTTTCTCTAGGGCATCTTCCGCGGCAACTGGCGCTTCGATGGCAGCTATATGAGTTTGTGGTGCGCTCTCTAAAGTACCGGGTGCGAATATCACCGCGAAATCGAACCGTAGGCTACGCCAGTTGATTTCACGAAGGCTCGCGATAGTTGCCGTGATCTCGCGTCCCAGGATATTGAAGGAGAGCGTGTCTCCGACTGAAACTCCAAAACCCCGGGCTAAGCCCGCATCCAAAGAGATGGCTGGAGGCCCCTGGTAATTTTTCGACCACCATGATCCGGCAACGATCTCTGCAGTCTCTGGTTTCGCCGCCATATAGGTTAAAACTCGGTCGCCACGCACGGCCCAACGCGAATTCTGGGCAATCATTCGTTTGGCCACAGGTACGCCGTCAATTTTGACAATACGTCCTCGAAGGGTCGGTACCCGCTGATAGTTTTCTGTGCCGGCGACCGCCCTAACTACTTTGTCGAAGAGTTCAACCTGATGAGGCTGTATGTCCATGAAGAAAAACGCTGGTGCCCGGTCTGGCAATCTTTCGGCAATTTGTCGAGCAATATTGCCCTGGATAAGTCCGACGGCCACCAGCACCGCCAAGCCACACCCGAGGGACAGCATTATGCTCGTCGTCGCACTGCCGGGCCGCCATAGGTTTGTCAACGCTAACCGGAAGGCGGGGCTGCCGAATGCCGAGGCACGTTTCGCGACGGCCATTACGACCCAGGCCCCGCCCCGCAGCAATGCCATGGTCGTAGCGGCGCTTAGCACAAACCACGTAGCGAATCCTGGATCAATGGCTGTGAGGATGGTAAAAGCACCCAGTGTAACGAGGGCTACTACAGCCGCCAAAACATAAGCACGTCGTGGCCATGTCGTAATTGGCGTGAAGGCGTCCCGGAACAGGGTCGCCGCGGGCACTTCCTGGGTGCGGGAAATTGGCCAGAGCGCAAAAGTGATCGCTACCAGAAGTCCGAATATGCCAGCTACAATCAATGGCTCTCCGTACCAGCCAGGGACTGGGATCACTGGCATGCGCCCGATAGAAAAAACGGCAAACGCATAGGCGCCGCCGCAGCCGACCAACAAGCCAATGCAGGTTCCAATAGTGGCAATAACGAGGATCTGGGCCATGTATAGGCGAAATACCATCCGTCCCGAGGCGCCAAGGCACTTCAACGTCGCGATGGTTCGTGTCTTCGTATCCAGATAGCTGCTGACTGTGTTGGATACCCCCAGTCCTCCCACGAGCAGGACGGTCAAGCCAATAAAGGACAAGAACAGGGTCATTCGGTCGATGAACTGCTGGACCCCGGGTGCCGCGTTGTCCAACCCGCGCACGCGCCAGCCAGCTTTAGGAAAAGTTGCGGCCAGGCGCGATCGCCAATCCGCTGGATCCACACCTTCCGCGAGAACAATACGAGTATGGTAGCTAATTTGGCTGCCCGGTTGGATAAGTCCGGTTGCAGTCAGGGCGTCTCTTGACACAAGAAAACGCGGCCCAAAACTGAGCAGGCTTGCAGATCGGTCCGGTTCAGAGACAACTGTCGCGCGGACGGTGAAGACTGCTGTACCGACCTTGACCCGGTCCCCCAAGGCCAAACCCAGCCGTTTTAAGAGATTAGTATCGGTGACGGCGCCCCATGCACCATCTCGCTGGCGTAATAGATCCTCAAGTGGCTCAGTTGCTGAAGACACGAATCGTCCGAATAATGGGTAGGCTGAATCAACAGCCTTCAGTTCAATCAGCTGCCTTTTAAGGCGGTTGGTAGCTGGGCGCGCCATGGCCCGCATTTTGACGATTTGTGAGGTTCCAATTGACTCGGATTTCAGCCACTCTTGGTGTTCCGCGGAGAAATCACGGTGCAGGAGACGCAAATCCATATCTCCGCCCAAGTGCGTCTGTGAGTTGGCTTCCAACCCTGCAGTAACCGAAGCACCGATGCTGCCGACACCGGCAATGGCCGTGACACCCAGGGCAAGGCAGGCAACGAATACCCGGAAACCATGAAGGCCGGTGCGCATTTCACAGCGCATGAGCCAGAAGATCAGACGCAAGTCTCCCATGTTAGGCTGACGCGACCATGGCTGCCGCGTCAGTTGCAATCTGGCCGTCAGCCAGGCGAATGATGCGACTGCATTTGGCGGCTATATCCGGCGCATGCGTAACCAAAACCAAAGTGGTTCCAAGCCTTTTCTGAAGATTGAACAAGAGGTTCATCACCGCGGTTCCGGTTTCGCCGTCTAGGCTTCCGGTAGGTTCGTCGGCAAGCAGCAGGGCCGGTCGGGTGCCGAAAGCCCGCGCTAGAGCGACGCGTTGCTGTTCGCCGCCTGACAATTGTCCAGGATAGTGCGCCAACCGTTCCCCCAAACCAACGGCGCGAAGTTCTTCCTCCCCGCGCTCAAAAGCGTCGGCGTTCCCAGCGAACTCCATGGGCAAAGCAACATTCTCCAGGGCTGTCATGGTCGGCACCAGATGGAAACTCTGAAAGACAATGCCGACGTGGTCTCGCCGGAAGTGTGCCAAGGCGTCCTCATTTAATTCCGCGAAGGACTGACCATCAATGGATACCTGCCCCCCTGTCACTGGCTCGAGCCCGGCCATGACCATCAGCAACGATGTCTTTCCTGATCCCGAGGGCCCGACTATGCCGACTGTTTCGCCGGCGAAAATTGAGAGGTCGATGCCACGCAGCACCTCGACCACCCCGGCGTCAGATGTCAACGATAGGCGGACGTTTGCAAGTACAATTGCCTTTGGAGGGGTTGGGTTGCTATCCATGGGGTATGGCTTTCTCAATTATTAATTTGTGGGCGGACAACGCCCAGGCTTACTCTCGCCGATATGGTCTGTGGGTGGCGCTTGTCAACGCATGGATTATCATTGCGTCGCCGGCCTGGGCGGGGCAGGTAAATATCATAGCGATTGGCAATAGCTTGACCGCTGGATACGGATTGGCGCAATCAGATTCGTTTCCCGCCCAACTGCAGGAGGCGTTGCGGGCCGTTGGTGAAGAGGTGCGGATCATTAACAGCGGTGTCTCCGGCGACACCTCAGCCGGCGGACGCGCCCGGCTGGAGTGGGCGCTATCGCTCAAGCCCGATGCCGTGATCCTTGAGCTAGGCGCCAACGATGGATTGCGTGGTCTTGATCCTGGGCAAACGGAAGCCAATTTAAATGAGATGATTACCGAAATCCGAGCTCAAGCGCTTCCGGTTCTGTTGACCGGCATGCTGGCGCCACCCAATCTGGGTCAGGAGTACAGCAATGAGTTCAATAGCCTTTTTCAGCGCCTAGCGAACAAACACGGCGTGCTATTCTATCCGTTTTTTCTTGAAGGCGTGGTTGCGGTTCCCGCGCTTAACCAAACAGATGGTATCCATCCCAACGCAGCCGGTGTCGCAGAAATCGTAAAGCGAATATTGCCTCCCGTTCGAGAGCTCATCGGCCAGGTTCGGTGAGCCGGGGAAATGGCACAGTCGTTCTGTTCCTTGGCGAAAGCAATTTCGGCAATATCGGATCGATGGTCGCGGCCTTGGCTGATGGGTTTGGTCAACTCGGTTTTGATCCGGTCATCATCGACATTCGTCGGGCCGGGCATGAAGACCGATTGTTCGAGGTTATTGGATCGCGGGAGGTTGTCGCATTTATTTCCGTAAGTGGATTTGGCCTGCCGCCATCGCCAGAATCTGATGCGGTCCGGATCTTTAACGAAGTGGACGTCCCAATGCTGGGCGTCTTTCTGGATCATCCCTTTTGTCTCCACGATCGCGTCAACCTCCCGCTTAAAAACTACCATGCGACCTTCCCAGCTGGACATGCTGGTGCCTTTTGTGAACGCTACATACGCCCGGGTGGGGCGTTCCACCATTTGCCTCACAGTAGTGTTGAGCGGGCTACAACACCCTGGGCGGTCCGCGATATCGATTTGCTTTTGACCGGAAGCTTGTTTCTGCCCCCCAACACTCAACGCGCTGCGTGGGGTGACCATGGCGCCGATGTTGAGGGTAAGTTGAACGATATCGTCGATCTGGTCTGGCTAGACCTAGCCCGACCCTTGGAGGAATCGGTTCGTGAGGTGCTTGGCGAGGATGCCAATTTCGAAACTCTATTCCCGTATATGAAGACCGTTGACGACTACATCCGAAACGCCCAGCGGGTTGATGCAATTGTGGCGCTTGCCCATCTCCGGCCCACCGTCGTCGGCCCCGGCTGGGAAGCCTATGCAGATGACCTGCCGATGGTGCGTTTCGTTGGGCAGAAAACCATCCAAGAATCTTTGGAAATGATTGATCGGTCCCGAGCCATTCTGAACCCGTTCCCGGGCTACAACGATTCCCATGAGCGTGTGTTCAATGCCATGGCGTGTGGCAGTGCCGTTCTCTCCAGCCGCTCTGTCTACTATGAGAGCGAATTCTCACCGAAGAACATGTTTTTCCTGCCAAACCGGGCGCTGGATGTGCCAAGCGCTGTCGCCGACCTTCTGGCCGATAAAGATCGACTTCGGGTAATGGCGGCGTCCGGACAGCAGCGTTTCTCAAGCGCGCACACATGGACGCACCGGGCTCGGTCCCTGGCACAAATTGGAGAAATTCTCCCCGTGGCCGCATGAATCGCGCGGAATTCGAATGCACGGTTTGGCCGCTTACCCTTATATTGCCTAATGACAAAATTTCCTGTTGCTATATCCCGTGCCGAAAATTGGTCCAGCGCTGCAAAGGAGCTGGAAACCGCACTGGTGGGTTACCACACGGACGGTGATGAAGTGCAACTCGGCTGGCTGTATGTGACAGATGTTTATGCGGCCGACCTCTCCAGCATGCATACCTACTTGCGCCAGAAGACTGGGATCGACCATTGGGTTGGTAGCGTCGGCATGGGTATCTGCTGGCACGATGGGGTGGGTGATGTGGGTGAGGCATTTGACCGACCGGCCGCCGTCGCAATGGTCAGCGGGCATCCCCGCGACAGCTTTACGCTGTTGCCGCGGTTGGGCAGGTCAATCGTCGAAATTCCAGGGTCCGCCCAGGATTGGATGCGAAGCCGAATGCCGCCGTTCGGCGTGGTTTATGGTGACCCCGCGAACGGTGCCGTGCCGACGCTAATCGAAAATCTCTCTATGGAGATGGAGAATGCAGCCCTGGAGGTGCCGGGATTCTTAATTGGTGGATTGACCTCATCGCGCGGTGCCCATTATCAACTCGCTGGCGAAGTGGTCGGTGGAGGCCTTTCCGGCGTCTTGTTTTCGCCCGATGTAGAGGTCGCCACGGGCCTGACACAGGGTTATGCGCCGGTGGGACCAGCCCATCGGGTTACCGATTGTATGGAAAATATCGTCATGACCTTGAATGGTGAGCCGGCCGTTACCGTGTTCAAGGATGATATCGGCGAACTTCTGGCCCGCGACCTCAACCGTGTCGCTGGATATATCCATGCCGCCTTTCCCGTCGCTGGCTCGGACACTGGAGATTATGTAGTTCGGAATTTAGCCGGTATTGATCCTGAGCGGGGATGGTTGGCGATCGGCGGTCATGTGGAAGCCGAAGACCAGCTGATGTTTGTTCGCCGAGATCCTGCCGGTGCCGAAGAGGACCTTGTTCGGATGGTCCGAGACCTCATGGACCGGCTGCCTGGGCCGGCCCGTGGAGGTTTATATTTCTCCTGTGTTGCTCGTGGCCCAAACTTGTTTGGCCAGGAGGGTCGGGAGATGGAAATCATTGGTGATATGATGAGAGATATTCCGCTGGTTGGCTTTTTTGGCCAAGGAGAGATTTCCAACAATCGCCTTTATGGGTATACGGGTGTCCTCGCCCTATTCCTCTAGGGCAGGTCTGGCTTTTGGCCTTATCTTCGAAGGGTTCATCATGCGTCTATTCGTGGGCTTGTCCTTTCCCAACGATATCCGGCAGTCCCTTTGCGTCTTGATGTCAGGGCTTGATGGAGCGCGTTGGGTGAAATCCGACAGCTTGCATCTGACATTGCGGTTCATTGGTGACGTCAGCACGCGGGACGCAGCAGATCTGGATGCCGCCCTTTCCACCATAATGGAGCCCGTCTTCAACTTGCGGTGCTTGGGCCTGGGGCATTTTGGGAAGGGGGACAAGGTGCGCGCGCTTTGGGCTGGAATTGCGCCCAACGACGGTCTCTCGCGGCTACAAGATAAAGTGGAACGCGCAGCTGTTCGCGCTGGCTTTGGTGATGAGGGCCGGAAATTTAAACCTCATATCACCATTGCGCGTTTCCGCGGACGCAAGCCGCGCAATCTGGGGGATTACCTGGACGTCCACGGTGCGTTCTCAACGGCGCTGTTTCCGGTCGCCTCCTTTACTTTGTTCGAGAGCCACATGGGCCATGGCGGGTCTCACTATATCCCTCTTACCAACTATTCCTTAACCGCTTGATCGAACAGGTTTCTGATTATGACTGCTTATCCTCATCTGTTCGAACCGCTGACCATTGGGGCATTGACCGTGCCCAACCGCATAATGATGGGGTCCATGCATACGGGCCTTGAGGATCAGGACGATTTCACCCGGTTGGCCGCGTACTTTAAGGAGCGGGCTAGGAATGGTTGCACATTAATGGTGACTGGCGCTTTTTCCCCGAACGCGGCGGGCCGGTTGAACGCGGCGGCAGCCGCTTTTAACCATGCCGATGAGGTTCCGAAACATCGTCAGGTTACTGATGCCGTACATACCTGCGGTGCGCATATTCTGCTGCAAATCATCCATTCTGGCCGCTACGGCTACCATTCGGATATCGTGGCGCCATCGCCGTTGGCGGCTCCAATCAATAAACAGTTGCCACGCGAAATGGACATCGCGGAAATTGAAACAACCATTAAGGACTTCATATTCACGGCGCGCCTGGCGGCAGAGGCTGGTTATGATGGCGTCGAAATCATGGGTTCGGAAGGCTATCTTCTGACGCAGTTTCTGTCACCACGGACGAACCAGCGTAGCGATAACTGGGGCGGCGCGTTTGCGAACAGAATGCGGCTCCCCGTTGAGATTGTACGCCGGACCCGCGAGGCGGTTGGGCCCGGCTTTGTGATTATGTTCCGTCTTTCAGTTCTAGATCTTGTCGATAACGGCTTGTCGGAACCGGAGATCATTGAACTGGCGCAAGCTGTCGAGACCGCTGGTGCGGATATCTTGAACAGTGGAATTGGCTGGCATGAAGCGCCTATTCCCACAATCGCACAAGCCGTACCGCGCGCGGCCTTTGTTAGCTACACAGCCAGAGTAAAGGCGGCTATTGGCATCCCTATTATTGCGTCGAACCGCATCAATACTCCCGAGGTTGCAGAGCGCGTCCTTGCTGCGGGAAATGCGGACATGGTTTCCATGGCCCGCCCGTTTCTGGCTGACCCAGCGTTCATGGCGAAGACGGCGGATGGTCGCGCCGAAGAAATCAACACCTGCATCGCCTGCAACCAAGCATGTTTGGACCGGTATTTTGGTGGGAAAATCTGCTCATGCCTGGTGAATCCCAAGGCTTGCCATGAGACGGAGATGGTGGTCGCGCCCACCGACGATCGTCGTCGTGTGGCCGTGATTGGAGCGGGCGTTGGCGGCCTGACAGCTGCGGTGACGGCTGCGGAGCGGGGTCATGAGGTCACCTTGTTCGAGTCCGAGTCCCGGATCGGCGGCCAGTTCAATCTGGCCAAGAATGTGCCGGGAAAGGCCGAATTCCTGGAGACCTTGAGATACTTTGAAAAGCAGATCGAGCGCCTTGGCATCGGACTTAGATTATCGACGAAGGTCACCGCTGATGACATCGAAGCGGCGCAATTTGACTCTGCCATTCTCGCTACTGGTGTGCGTCCGCGATTGCCGAATATCGAGGGGATTCGTAACCCAAACGTGATTGGATACGCGGACGTTTTAAACGGTTCCACCAAGCTTGGCGGACGGGTCGCAATAGTTGGTGGCGGCGGAATTGCCTTCGACGTGGCGTTATACCTCTTAGAGGTGGATGACCCGAGCTTCACCGATCCCGATGCCTTTCGGCGGCGCTGGGGCATCGGGCACCCCCTACCGGAGATAGAGCCTAGTTATCAGATCACGATGATGCAGCGATCCGAGGGCCCCATGGGCCGGCGCCTTGGCAAGAGTACCGGATGGGTTCACCGCGCGATAATGAAGCAAAATCGGGTCCGCCAGATTTCTGGCGTTAGATATGAGCGTATTGATGAACAGGGCATTTATATCGAGGTCGGCGGTGTGACCGAGCTGGTGGCAGCCGATACGATTGTTATCTGCGCCGGTCAGGAAGTGCGGGCCGACCTTGCCGCCGGTTTAACCGCAAGCGGGGTCGACCTATATGTGATTGGCGGCGCAAATCGGGCTGCTGAATTGGACGCGGAGCGGGCTATTAGCGAGGGGATGTTGGCGGCGTCCCGAATCTAGGCTTTGGCCCCCTCTTCTGGGAGCAGCGACGAGCGTGCGACCAATGTGATGTCTGGGAAACCGAAATGTCGTCGTTGTCCTTTAATTGGGTAATGTTGCTGAATAAACCCCTAATCCGAAACTGATTCTTTTATAGATAAACGCCAATGTATGCGGTCTTCTGCAGGAGGGTAATTCCCGGCGGCCTTATGCACGAGACAACGATTGTCCCAAATCACGATATCGCCGACTTGCCAGGTATGGGTGTACTCTGCTCCCGAGACGATCATTCGTTCGGTAAGTTCGTCAATAATGTCATCACTTTCTGTAGCTTCTAGCCCTTCGATGCGGACTATCTTACCTGGGTCGAAATAGAGTGCTTTGCGTCCCGTTTCTGAATGAGAGCGAATCAATGGGTGAAACACGGGAGCACGATCGCGATCTTCGGGATTGAGAAGGGCGTTTTGGCCTTTTCGCCCGCCGTACGTAAATCCGCCGCGCCGGTCCTGCAATAAGACTTTTAGTTTTTTTGGAAGAGCATCGTAAGCCATATACATACAAGAGAAATGTGTTTCACCACCTACATTCGGCACCGCTAACGCATAGAGTTTTGTCGCCTTGAAAGGAACCTCGTCATACGCACCGTCAGTATGGAACTCGATGGCACCACGTTTGTAGATGTCTTCATTTAACGTTCCATCGGGGTTAAATTTGTTGACACCAAGAAACGTGATTTCCGGATGTTCAAAATGTCTGGTTGATTTCGAAGGGTGTGGGACAATCTCTCCAAATCTCCGACCGTAGGCGATAAAGTCTTCTATCGTTAGGTCTTGGGCACGGACTACTGTTACGCCATAGTTTAGCCATGCTTGGTAAATTTGCTCGAAGGCTTTCCCGTCAAGGCTCTTTACGTTCACATCTGTAATTTCAGCGCCTATGTTCGCCCCAAGTTTTCTGACGATCGCCATTAGCCGATAATTCGCCCGTCGGGATAAGATACGTTCCTGCCCCATAGAGACTTATTAATCCTGGAAAAACTCACATTGCTGGGTGAGGCTAGAAATTGGCAATCAGTCATTCAGATAGGACCTCAAAAGTTGGGTCAATTTTTTGTCGAACTCCGAATGAGAGCGATCGAGGTTTTGCATATATAGCCTGAAGAATATTCCATAGAGCCGTCAAATTAGCAAAAACATCTCTATATACCGCATACCACTTGATTGTTGTTCATATCTATATTGCTTCGTTCTCTAATATAAGGTCTCGGTAATTTAAGAGGCGTCGAGATCATTCGCGATCCCATCGATGATTGCCGTCACGGTAGACATGTTCATGGCAACATCGTGGGCACCGGCGTGGCGAAGTCGAGCCGGATGGTCGGTGTTGCAATGGGAGCCGCCCGCAAAACCGATTGTGTGCATACCGGCGGCGATACCGGCACGAACGCCGGCGACGCTGTCCTCGATGACGAGGCAGCGGTTGGGCTTAAAACCCATCGATTTGGCAGCATGGAGGAATAAATCCGGCGCTGGTTTTCCTTGGTGCACCTGCTGATCATGGGCGCTGAACAGATGGGTGCCGAAGTAGTCAATGAGCCCAGTCAGGGCTAGCGAATGTCGAATTTTCTCTTGCGACCCCGATGAGGCAACGCACCTTGGAAGATCGAGGGCGGAAAGTGTATCGCGTACACCATTGATGGGGCGCAAGTCCCGCTGAAATGCTTTCATATCGCGGCGACGAAGTTCGCGTTCGAAATCCTCAGGGAGAGATCGTCCAGCCTGAGTTTCTAAAGATGTCCGAATATCGCGCAGGGAAAGCCCGGTAAATCGATCATGGTTTTCCAGTTCGAAGGCCGTGGGGAAGGACAAGTCTTCAAGATAACGCTGCAGCTCGCGCGTGGCGAGGACCTCGCTGTCGACAAGCACCCCATCGCAATCAAATAAAATCAGCATCCGAACCTCTTAAGGGTCCGATCGACGTCGCGGACGTAGGGCCCGCCAAACAGCCTTACGTGAACCAATAAAGGGTAGAGGTTGTAGAGGTCGCGACGGGTCTCGAAAAAACCGGGGGCGATATCACGATGTTCCCGGTATCGATCAAAAAAATGCGAACCGAAGGTATGAAACAGGGTCGTAAAGGCTAACTCGATTTCTGGATCGCCATAATGGATGGCTGGATCGATGAATCCGTTCACCCGACCGTTGGCAGTTAAAACATTGCCGCCCCACAGGTCACCATGAAGAAGTGCCGGCGGTCCTGAATCATCAAGCCAATTGTCAAGGCGCGCGGCTAAGTTATCCAGCCTTCGCCGGAGGGGCGTGGATAGTCGACCGACCTGATGGGCTTGTGTTGCCATGTAAATAAGCCGAGCGTCGCGAAAGAAGTCGAGCCAGGATGCCGTTGGCGGGTTGGGTTGGTGCAGGCCACCAAGAACCGTATCGCACTTGAACCCGAAGGTATCGTTGGTGATTTCGTGCAGCGCCGCGACCAGATCAGCGGCGTGGATTTCTGTTTCCTGACACATGGGCCCTTCGGCAGGTAAATAGGCCATGACGAGAAGATCATCATCGCTGAGGAACACGTCGGGTACCGGAAGTGAACTTTTCTCTGCCAGATAGTTGAGCATGAACCCCTCAATAGCCAAGCCGGCTTGCGTCGGGTCCAATTTTGCGACCCATTGCCGGCCATCGGCCAATTCAATATGCCTTACGTCGCCAACACAGCCTCCGCCAAGCACAGCGGTCCTGGCTATGGAGGCTCCGGCCCGGTCGGTAATACGTTGGTTGATGTCGTCAGGAATAGTCACGGATCAGTCGCCGATAAAGTGGCGCTTCCGAATGTCGTGCAGTAGGCCCAGGGATGCGGCTTCGATAAGATCCAGAACGTGGTCGAAGCCGTCCGCGCCGCCGTAATAGGGGTCAGGCACATCCGTGATGCCTTTTTTCGGCGCGAAGCTTAGGAACATATGAATACGATCCAGAGCATTTGTTGGCGCCTTCATGGAGAGGTCTGAATGGTTTTGGCTATCCATCGCGATGACATAGTCGAAATCCAAAAAATCCGTTTCCTTAATCTGGCGAGCACGTTGCGTCGACAGGTCATAGCCGCGGGTCTTGGCTGCCGCCTGAGCGCGGCGATCGGGCTGGTCACCTACATGCCAAGCACCAGTGCCGGCGGAATCGACACTGACTACATCGCTCAGTCCCTCGCGATTGATCAGCGCAGTAAACACGCCCTCGGCCGTGGGCGAGCGGCAGATGTTCCCCAAACAGACGAAAAGAACTTTGACCATGGGCTTGTTCCTTGCAGCGATGTGACCTGAATGTTCTGATCATGTTCGCTAACACGTCCGTTTGGGAAAATGCAAGGAGTCTCCATGGCCAAAGGCGAAGCCATTGTGATCCTCACTGGAGCTGGTATTTCAAAGGAATCTGGGCTGGAAACCTTTCGCGATGAGGGGGGCCTGTGGTCGCGCACCCGCATTGAGGATGTGGCCACGCCGGAGGCCTACGCCCGCGATCCAAAGCGGGTCCTCGAGTTTTACAACATGCGCCGTCAATCCATGGTCGACGGTAACATTCGTCCCAACGCCGCCCATCTAGCGTTGGCGCGTTTGGAGCGGGAATGGCCGGGTGAGGTGCTGGTGGTGACGCAGAACATCGACAATTTACACGAACAGGCCGGGTCTAAGAACCTCCTGCACATGCATGGTGAGATGCTAAAGGTGCGTTGCGCAACGTGTAATGACGTGATTCCTTGGGAAGGTTCATTAGAACTTGAAAATTCATGTCATGCCTGTGGTGCGGTGGGTCGCATGCGCCCGCACGTGGTTTGGTTCGGCGAAATGCCTTTTTACATGAATGACATTTATGCCGCGCTTGATCGTTGTCATTTGTTCATATCCATCGGCACCTCTGGCAATGTCTATCCCGCCGCCGGATTTGTTCAACATGTCCGTATGCGAGGCGTGGGCCGGACGGTGGAGCTAAATCTTGAGCCTTCTGAGGGTGCAACACTATTTGCGGAAACCCATTATGGTCCTGCCAGCGAACAGGTTCCCGCCTTTGTGGGTCAGCTTTTGAATGCCGGCCGGATATCGTGAGCGCGCGGTTGAAGACATTATTGGCGGACGTGAGGGCTTGTCAGTTGTGCGCCAACGATCTGTATCGCCGGATGGGCGATAGGGACCAAAGTCCACGCTAATGGGGCACCCTGGAACGATCAATCCGGTGACTTTGCCCGAAGCGTCGAATGGGGCCGGATGCGACGGGCACGGAATTTACTGGCCGCTCAGCCGTTTAATCAAACGAAGACGCAAAGCGTTCAATTTAATGAACCCTTCAGCATCACGTTGATTGTAGACGGAATCTTCTTCGAAGGTGACCATATCTTCATCGTACAGGGAATTTGGAGATTTCCGGCCCGTCACGATGACATTGCCCTTGTAAAGCTTAAGCCGCACCGTGCCGTTGACGCGTTTACTTGCCGTGTCGATGGCCGCCTGCAACATCTCCCGCTCCGGAGCGAACCAAAACCCATTATAAACCAGCTCCGCGTAGCGGGCCATGATCTCATCCTTCTGATGCATGGCGCCGCCATCGAGCGTGATGCTCTCCATGGCCCGATGGGCGGTGAATAGAATGGTTCCTCCAGGGGTCTCATAGACACCCCGCGATTTCATGCCGACAAACCGGTTTTCAACGATATCCGTAATGCCAATGCCGTTGGCGCCGCCCAGTTCGTTGAGCTTGGTCAAAAGTGTCGCCGGGGACATCTTTTCGCCGTTAATGCCGATGGGATCGCCTTTCTCGAAATCGATCGTGATCTCGGTCACCACGTCCGGCGCGGCCCAGGGCGGAACAGTCTGGGTGTACACGCTTTCATCTGGCTCCACCCACGGATCTTCCAGGGCTTTTCCCTCCGAAGAGATATGCAGTAGGTTGGCGTCCTGGGAATAGGGCGGTTCACCCCGTTTGTCTTTGGGGATCGGGATCTGATTCTTCTCCGCGTAGTCTATCAGCGACTTCCGCGATCCCAGGTCCCATTCCCGCCAAGGCGCGATGATCTTGATATCCGGATTGAGGGCGTAATATCCCAACTCGAAACGCACCTGATCATTGCCTTTCCCCGTCGCGCCATGGGCGACGGCCTGGGCGCCGGTTTCCTGGGCGATCTCGATTTGGCGTTTGGCGATGAGTGGCCGAGCGATGGACGTGCCCAGGAGATAGGTGCCTTCGTAGATCGCACCGGACCGGAACATGGGGAAGACGTAATCGCGCACGAACTCTTCGCGCAAATCCTCGATATAGATCTCTTTGATCCCCAGCATTTCCGCCTTGGCACGCGCCGGCTCCAGCTCTTCGCCCTGCCCCAGATCGGCGGTGAAGGTGACCACTTCACACTCGTAATGCTCTTGCAGCCACTTAAGGATCACCGACGTATCTAAACCGCCGGAGTAGGCCAGAACGACCTTATTGATCTTATCGCTCATCATCTTCCCCTGAGTGTTGGGACCTCGAGACGCGGCGCAGTATAGGGAAAAGAACGGGGCCCGCAAGCCGCGCCACGGTCCAGTTGCAGGGTGCCGATCGGGCCATTAAAGTCGGATCATGAATTTAAACGATCTGCCGACGCCGACACTTATTCTTGATCGCCAACGTGTCCGCGCCAACACCGATGAAATGCGCGCCCGCATCCATGCCCATGGTGTGGCCCTCCGTCCGCATGCCAAGACCGCAAAGTCTGTGGACGTGGCACGGATGGCGGTCGGGGACAATGGAAACGCTCTTGCGGTTTCTACCCTGCGTGAGGCCGACTATTTCTTGAGCCAAGGTTTTACTGATCTCGTTTACGCCGTCTGCATCACCCCGGACAAGTTAGACGTGGCGGCGGCCCTCGCGGATCGCGGTGCGGAACTCAAGATCATTACCGATAATCCTGCCGTAGCAGGGGCCATATCAAGCCATGCGAGCGCCCACCGCGTGCTAATTGAAATCGATTGTGGAGAGCATCGAACCGGCGTTGCCGCAGATAGCCCAGACCTTACCGAACTGGCGGCGGCCGTCGAACAATCAGGGCGCTCGAGAATTCTAGGTGTACTGACCCATGCCGGTCATTCCTATGCCACGCGCACGCCTGACGCCGTCGCGGCGGTCGCTGAGGCCGAGCGTCTGGCCGCGGTTACAGCGGGCCACAAGTTGCGAGATGCCGGATTTGAGACGCCGATTATCAGTGTCGGCTCGACCCCAACGGCGACGCACGGCGTAACCTTCGACGGCGTTACTGAAGTGCGCCCCGGGGTCTACGTATTTCAAGATATGTTTCAGGCAGGGATCGGATCATGCTCCACCGATGCACTGGCTTTAAGCGTGTTGGCGTCCGTCATCGCGAGCCATCGCGACCGCGGGACGGTTATGTTGGATGCCGGTGGTCTGGCGCTCTCGAAAGACCGCTCCACAGCGAGTTCGGAATTTGATGCCGGCTTTGGTCAGATCGCGGACTTGAGCGGGCAACCCTTTCCTGGATTGCGGGTAAACGGCGTCCATCAGGAACACGGCGAGGTGCTTGTCGAAGATCCGGAACTTTTCGCGACCCTTGCCGTCGGTACTAAGGTTCGCATTTTTCCAAACCATGCCTGCATGACGGCCGCCGCCTACGAAGTCTACAACGTGGTAGATGGTGGCGTTGAGGTCGTCGATCAATGGATGCGGTGCAATGGATGGTGACGCTCAGTCGTCCAATCCGCGCGTCTATATCGATTGGCGCATGAATTTTCGGCCAAATACGGATGCCAGGGAAACTCCTGTTAAGTTAAAATAAGATGCCCGTCAATCCAATCGGAGGACTAATTCATCTATCAGAATTGGCTTCGGTCGCTTATATTCGGGTACGGACACTGGCTGATTTGAGCTGTCCACAGGCCGCTAGGATATCACGGCCGCGCGGCACGCGAATGGGCGCGGAAAAGCCGCCGTCATTGAGTATTTCCGCGAACCGGCGCATTCGGGTATTCGATGAACACTCATACGGTGCGCCTTCCCAGGCATTGAACGGGATCAGGTTGAACTTCGCCGGAATTCCCTGAAGCAGGCGAACCAACTCCTTCGCGTCGGCATCGCTGTCGTTAACTCCTTTCAGCATCACATACTCAAATGTAATGCGTCGAGCATTGTTGGCACCCGGATAGGCGCGGCAGGCATCTAGAAGTTCGGAAATGGGGTGCTTTCGATTGATTGGGACCAAAACATCCCGGAGTTCGTCACGCACGGCGTGCAGGCTGACCGCCAGATTCACGCCCAGTTCCTCGCCACAGCGCTGCATCATGGGTACGATCCCGGAAGTCGAGAGTGTGATGCGGCGTTTCGATAAGGCGATACCTTCGTTATCCATAATGATGGTCAACGCCTTGGCCACGTTGTCGTAGTTGAGCAACGGTTCCCCCATGCCCATCATGACGATGTTGGAGATCAGGCGTCCACCATCGGTGGGCGTCGGCCATTCATCATAGGAATCGCGTGCCAGCATGAACTGCCCGACAATCTCCGCAGCGGTTAAGTTTCGGACTAATTTCTGCGTGCCGGTCCGACAGAACGTGCAGGTCAATGTGCAGCCGACCTGGGACGAGATACAAACGGCACCCCGGTCATCCTCGGGGATAAAGACCGTTTCCGCCTCTTGATGATCGCCGAATTGCACCAGCCATTTGCGCGTCCGGTCCTCCGAAGTCTGCATGTTGGACACCAGCGGGCGCTTGACGACATAGGTTTCCGCCAACGCCGTGCGCAACGGTTGGGCCAAGGTTGTCATTCGATCGAACTCGGTCTCGCCTCGGTGATAAATCCAATGCCAGAGCTGTTTGGAACGGAAGGGCTTTTCGCCCATCGCAACGACTTCCGCCACCAACTCTTCACGGCTCAAGCCGGCCAGGTTTTTGTGCTCCATGGTCATGGGAGCTTGTTTGATCAGATTTTACAGGCTTTGCCAATCGCCTTGTAGGCGGCCGTGAAACCTTTAAGGGAATAAGTATCCGTTGTCTGGGTGCCGCGAGAGGAGAGGCCTCTAACAATCAGCGCAGCCCCGCCAATCATGGATTTCACCAACTTACTGTCCGTGGCAGTGTCGGCGGCGAAGGCCCACTGCTCATCCGTGAAGAGCTTAAAGCTTGTCTCGCCGACGGCCAACTCGACCTCGGACATCTTCTTAAAGGTATATCCGGCTTGGAGGCTGATTACGTTCTTGCTCTTCTCTGCCGGTCGATGCGTGATCAACAAGAAGGTTCGACCGCGTTTCGTATATTTGCCCCGGGACTTGGTGGGTACGGAGCCCATATAGCAGACTAACTTTCCGCTTTCTCGGTCCGTGAATGCCTCCCAATCCCCGTGCTTGCTCAGCGAGGTTCCCGCCGCGGCAGGGGCGTCCAAGCCCGCGAAAACGCAAACAAGGAGAAGGATAAAAATCTGATTGATGGTGCGATGGGTTGTCATGCCGATCTAAATAGAACGCCGGATGGTGATTTGCCAAGCACGGAAGGAGGGCGCCCTGGCGTGCGCGTCCCATACGGGCGAAGACTTTCATCGCGATATCGTACGCAAATGGCTGACGTGGATCGGATTATCGAACGATGATCTTGAATGCGGCGCGGCTTTGGGGCGTGAGAGCTTGAAAGAGGAAATCTGGTTCTTGGAGGAGATTAGTGCCTACTGAACTGACTATTTGTTGATGCGGAGGTGTACCTCTCGGGTTTCCGGCACCGCAAATGCTGCGTCGGCAAAACTTGGTGGCCCCAGAAACACCGGCGCATTGTTTGAAAATGCGTAATCCTCCAACGGAATGCCCAAAAAGCCCTGGTCAAATTCATCGTTGTCATTCTCATCGTGGTAGATCGCGATGGCATAACGCTTGGAGGTCAAGCCGTTGAACTTGTGGTGGGCAGACCCATCGATGATGGTAACTTCTACCTTGAGAATCATGCCATCGGAATCCGGAAACCGATCCGGATCGTCATAAAGGGCGATATGAACATTTCCCTTCTGGCTTCTCAGTCCGGTAACGATCACGAGAAGGTCATAGTCTTTCCCACTGCCCAAGGCGGCCGCAGAAAGGCAGACGAGGCTGGCCATGACGATACAGGCCAGTACATGGCGCCAGATCGCCGAACATTCCCCCATATTCCTAGCAGGCGAAATCAAATTTCGATGTTGAGATAGTATCCGCGCGGGACGTTTTCCTGGGGCGGTTGACCTTGGTCGAGGACTTGGTTGAGGCGACGAAGGCCTCGGCGTTCTTCTGCCGATGCGCCCTGGTTCACCGTCGATGCACGGGCGCGTACCTCGCGCAAGGCGTCCGATTGATAGCCATTTCGGCGAACTGTCTGACCCGATAATTCGGCGTTCGCCAGTGTTAACCCATCCGTCATGCCTGCCAAGCTATCGGTAAAAGGTTAACGGAATCTCAAAACCGTCAATGGCGGTCGTTAAGCAGGCTCGGGATGACGGACAAAGGCGATGTCCTCGCCGCTTCGGAAATGTTTGAGCGCCCAGGTGACGCTTGGGAAGGCCAGATCGTTCCAGGGGATATCCGACCATTCGACAAGTTTGACGTCTTGGCTTTCCGGACCGGGATGGAACTCAGGCGCGGTCAGTTCGGCGCGATGAATTACGTACACCTGACTGATCCGTGGGATCTCATAGATGCCAAGAACGCCCGTGATATTGATCTGGGCTTGCGCTTCTTCCCAAGTCTCGCGGGCCGCTCCTTCGGCGAAGGTTTCGTTGAGCTCAAGATATCCAGCCGGGATTGTCCAGTATCCGATCCGCGGCTCGATCGCACGTTTGCACAGCAAGATCTTGTCTTCCCAGGTGCACACAGCCCCCACCACAACTTTTGGGTTCTCGTAAGCGATATAACCGCAATCCGGACACGTCAGTCGTGGCCGGTCATCGCCCTCGGGGACGATTTCTATGGATGGGCCAGATAGGTCCGTTGCATTACTCATTCAAATCAATGTGGCGATCTCGGTTCGAGAACGCAAGGTGCTGTTCCGTCCGATAATGATTTTAATAACATCTCAGTCGTCAGAAACATTCTAACCGTATCAGAAATAAATCATTCTCCAACTCGGTAGGGAGTGTTACGGTGCCCTCGATGTTCGCTCAGAGACATGGGCACGGAAAAATACGATGTGAAAGGTAAGGACTGTCAACGGCAATGGCCGAGAACCGCCAATTCGAGCATGAGTTCCTGGATCTCAAGGGGGAGGGCATGGAAGATCGTACCTTTCTTGGTGGTATGCGCCTGGGTGTGCGCAGCACATTGTTTTGGGCGCTGGGTTTCGCCTCGCTGTTGACCCTGGGTGTCGTGTTTGTGCATGTGGACCAGCGGACAGTCACGGCGATTGATGATTGGCGCGCGGCCCGCGAAGTCTCGATCCTGATGACCCGGACGCAGTCGGGTCTAGCGCGTGCCGAGGCGTTGGAAAAGACCTTTGTGCTCGATAAGAAGCGCGAGTTGGCGGATGCCTTTTCCGAGGAACTGTCACGCGTCGGCATGGCGTTGGACGAATTCTATGGATTTCCGCAATCCGGGCCCGTTCGCCAGCATATCGCAACCCTACGCGATGGTGTTGAGCAATATGGCCAGCAGTTCGCCCAATTTGTAATCGCCGAGGAGGCCTTGAGCCTGACCACGAATACGAACATGAGTCCCCGCCTGCAGAGCCTGACGGCGCAACTGAGCCAAGAATTTACGGCCGCTGGGTTTGCCAACCTGGCCGATCAGATCGCGCGCATTGTTCGCCAGGGCAGCGAGGTGCTGCGTTCGGGTGAGCGCGAGGGCATCGTGGAAATACGCGAACGGTTCCGGACCCTATCTCAGTTTCTGAAGGCTTCGAAGACACCCAAGGCGACCAGGGACAACCTGGAGAAGAAGCTCCAGGCGCATCAAAAGGACCTGATGAAGACTATCAACAGCCGATTTGCCCTGGAACGCGAGCGCCGACATTTCGGTGAGATTCTGGCCTACGTGGCGCCCAGCACGGACGCCTTATGGGAGTTCAGCAACGATTTGGATTTGAGCACGGCGCGGCACCTCGACCGGGCCCGCAGCTTCGCGCGGTATTCCATCGCCGGCGCCACGGCGGCGGTGTTCCTATGGTTTATGTTCGCAGGGATTCTTTTGTTCCAAAGCGTTATCAGCCCGCTCCATGACCTAGCCTTTGCAGCTGCGCGCCTGGCCGGTGGAGATCGTGGAACACAGGTCCTGGCGCGGGGCAACGCCGATGCCACGGGGCAGATTGCCCGCGCCCTCGACAAGTGGATCGACGATATGGTCGACGCAGACATGGTGCGCCGGGAATTGGATCAGGTGCGCACCAAACTTGAGTTGACGATCGCCGAGGCTGACCGCAAGTTTCAGGCGGCAACGGGATCGGCGGCGCTGCCTCCGCGCGTCGAGAGTGGGCAATCCGAAAGAACACCGAAACCGACGCCTCAACCCAAGTCCGCGTTGGCGGCGCCAAACCCAGCATTGTTCGCCGTCGAGGTGGGCGATACGGGACCGATCTCGTCGATCTCTCAGCAATTGACCCATTTCAGCGAATCCGTGACTGCCGCTGCCCAGGACGTGGAACGAACCGAAACCCTGATCCGGAACATCAGCGAAGCCACGTCGCATATCGAAGTCTTGGGTAACTTGGTGACTGCAGCCCGTGACCAGGTGAACCTGCTCGCGTTCGGGTCTTTCCCGCGTGAATATGACGCCAACGGCGCGGAAAACCTCATTCCCTTCAATGGTGGGGAGTGGAGCGAAGGTAACGCTGGGATGAACCGGGAGCCGATGGCCTTGGGCCGGCTCGATGTGATCCGCGACATCACGAATCGCGCTGAGCGTACGTTGCAATCGATTCGCGCCACCATGGAAAATGTTAATGCGGTTGCTCAGGATATTGCAAAGACGGCGTCTGGAGAGGCTTTGGAAGCCACTAATAAACTGCTGTCACAGTCCCAATACCTGCAGCACATGCTGGGCGATATCATAGCGAAGACGCATCCCAATACGGCGAGCCGCCTCTCGCCGCCAATACCGCAGCAAGACGCGCCATCAGGATCCCGAGGCACGCCGCCGCGTGAGGGCTAGGTGCGCCACGACTTACTTTTCTAGAGCCGCAACCCCAGGAAGCGTCTTGCCCTCCAGCCA
>CAJWVP010000003.1 GCA_913048145.1 uncultured Rhodospirillaceae bacterium | reverse complement strand
AAACCGGCGCTATGGCGATAACCAAATACGTACTCGTCGACGACGTCGGGCGCGCTATCAATCCATTGATCGTCGAAGGCCAGACCCACGGTGGCGTGGTGCAAGGGATTGGCCAGGCGTTATTCGAAGCATGTGCCGTCGATCCACAGACCGGTCAACCGCTGAGCGGCTCCTTCCTAGATTATGGTTTTCCACGAGCCGATCACTTCCCCATGTTCTTGACCCAACTCAACGAGGTGCCGTCACCAACCAACCCGCTCGGCGTCAAAGCTGGAGGCGAGGGTGGCACGACGGGCGCGCTTGCCGCGGTTATCAACGCTCTCGTGGATGCGCTCCAGCCCTACGGGGTACGGGACCTGCAGATGCCGGTCACCCCACATCAGGTGTGGCAAGCGATCCACAAAACAAAAGACCTCGCATCAAGGAATATTTCATGACCATCGATCTTCAGCTCATCAATTTCCCGGGCGCACCAAACCTGCCCATTTTCATCGCCCAAGAGAAAGGTTTCTTCGCGGACGCCGGCGTCTCGACGGTTTTAAACACAACGCCCAGCTCCGCGTACCAGATTGAACATTTAATGAATGGTAAATACCAGATCGCTGGCACCGCCATCGACAATGTTGTCGCCTACACAGAAGGCCAAGGTGCCGTGGCGCTTGATGAAATGCCGGATGTCTTCGCCTTCATGGGCGCAACACGACTCGAACTCTCGTTCGTGGTCGCAAAAGACATCGAAAGTTTCGCCGACCTTAAGGGCCAAACGATCGCCTTGGACGCCATGGCTACGGGGTTCGCCTTTATTCTATACCGAATGCTCGACAACGCCGGTGTTTCTCGGGACGACGTAACAATGGTGCCAGTTGGCGCGACACCGGATCGATGGGACTCGGTGAAGACCGGGAAACACGCGGGCACCTTGACCATCGAGCCGTTCACCGCAATCGCCCAAGCAGCCGGTTTCCGAGTTCTAGAATCGAGCCTACAAACGGTAGATTCTTATCAAGGAGGAAGCTTCGCTGCGCGGAGGCGTTGGGCGGCGGAAAATCGAAACGCTCTGACGTCTTTTATTTCCGGCTATTTGGATGGCCTTGCGTGGACCCTCGACCCGGTGAACCGCGACGAGGGAGCCCACGTCCTTCTCCGCAACATGCCCAATATCAATCCCAAAGCGATCGATAGGATTATGGACAAACTGCTGTCGCCAGCGACAGGCCTGACACCGGATGCCACTATAGATGAGGACGGCTTCGAAACCGTGTTGGCCTTGCGCAGCCAGTATGGCGAGCGGGAGATAACGGATGCATCGAAATACCTCGACCTCAGCTTTTACCAACATGCCCTAGCGGCCCGGACCTGATGGCAGAAGGTTTGCCGACGTTACTTCGGAATTTCAGAGGCTTGACGCAGATCTCGAGACCAACTGAGCGGATGAATACGCGTAGATGGCCACTGCGGTGTCTTTCCAATAGCCTTACAGATAGCCTCCTTTTCGAACTTTATGCATGAAGAATAAACAGGGTCGCTATCTGACCAGACGGCAGTACTTGACCCTGCGATTGGAAGTCGATTATCTACACCTCCGAGGGATGCGCCAAAGCGTTCCACACTCCTGAGAAGGCATGGTCCAGCACATGGGCAAATATTCTATTTTCAGCCTGATCCGCAATGCGTTGGCCTACCACGAAGGCTGGGAAAGAGCTTGGCGCAGCCGGGAACCGCAGGGCGAATACGACGTCATTATTATTGGTGGTGGCGGACACGGATTGGCCACCGCCTTTTATCTCGCCAAGGAACACGGCATTACGAACGTGGCGGTAATCGAGAAAGGCTGGCTGGGGGGCGGCAACACAGGCCGTAACACAACCATTATCCGCTCCAACTATCTCTGGGATGAGAGCGCAAGCCTCTATGAGAAGTCTCTGCAACTCTATGAGAGCCTGAGCCAGGAGTTGAACTTCAATATCATGTTGTCACAGCGTGGCGTCCTGAACCTAGCCCACAACCTACACGATTTGCGGGAACTGGAACGCAGGGTCAACGCAAACCTAATGAACGGGATCGATTCCGAAATACTGGACACCAAGAGCGTGAAGAATTTTGTCCCAATTATCAACACAGACCCGAATTCGCGCTATCCCATTTTAGGCGCGTCGTTGCAACGTCGCGGCGGTACGGCCCGCCACGACGCTGTCGCTTGGGGTTTCGCCCGCGGCGCCGATGAACGTGGCGTCGATATCATTCAGCAATGCGAGGTCACGGCCATCAAACAAAGCCGTGGTAAAGTCACTGGCGTCGAGACCACCAAGGGCCTGATTAAGGCAAAGAAAGTGGGTGTCGTGGTCGCGGGGCACTCCAGTGAGCTCGCCCGCATGGCCGGGTTCCGCTTGCCGCTGAACAGCTACCCGCTGCAGGCCCTGGTCACCGAACCCGTGAAGCCGGTCCTTGACACGGTGGTCATGTCGAACGCCGTGCATGTCTATGTCTCGCAATCGGACAAGGGCGAATTAGTCATCGGTGCCGGCATCGACGGGGCGCACGGTTATTCCCAGCGCGGATCGCTCCATGTCATCGAAGGGCAGTTGGGGGCACTGTGCGAATTGTTCCCCATCACGTCCCGGCTTCGCATGATGCGCCAATGGGGCGGCATCGTTGACACCTGTCCCGACGCGAGCCCAATCATCGGCAAGACGCCCGTGGATGGGCTGTTCATCAACTGCGGTTGGGGCACCGGCGGCTTCAAGGCGACGCCTGGATCTGGGTGGGTCTTCGCCCACACCCTGGCCACAGGCGAACCGCACGCCTTAAATGCAGCTTTCACCTTGGACCGATTCACGTCGGGCTTCCTGATAGATGAGCACGGCGCCGCAGCCGTGGCCCACTAGGCGATCGGACCATGCTGTTAATCCCCTGCCCCTATTGCGGCGAGCGCGAGGAGAGCGAGTTCCACCAGGGTGGCGAAGCCCACATCGAACGCCCTAAGGACCCGAATAAGATGACTGACGAAGAATGGGCTGATTACCTATTCTTCCGCGACAACCGGAAAGGCGTCTATCTAGAGCGCTGGGTGCATCGGCATGGCTGTCGACGCTGGTTCAACGTGGCCCGCGACACCGCCACAAACCAAATCGTCGCCGTCTACAAAATGGGCTCCAAGCCGCCGAAAAGCATTACCTCTAGGGTAACGATGAAATGAGCCAGTCCCATCGTTTGAGCACCGGCGGTAGCATCGACCGTGAGACATTAGTCGAATTCACGTTCAATGGTAGGCCTTACAAGGGGCACCCTGGCGACACAGTGGCGTCGGCGCTGTTGGCCAACGGCGTTAAGATCGTCGGACGCAGCTTCAAATACCATCGCCCACGCGGCATCTTCGCCGCCGGCGCAGAAGAACCGAATGCCCTATTGCAACTGGAGGCCGGCGCGCGGACCCTACCGAACCAGCAGGCGACCCGGGTCGAACTCTATGACGGGCTCAGCGCCGACAGCGTCAACTGTTGGCCAGGGCCCGACTTCGACGCCATGTCCTTCATCGGGTTGTTCCACCGCCTGACGCCCGCCGGGTTCTACTACAAGACCTTCATGTGGCCTGCGTCCTTCTGGAAATACTACGAGCATTTCATCCGCCATGCAGCGGGTCTTGGCAAAGCGCCGACGGAAAAGGACCCGGACTACTATGACAAGATGAACGCACACGCGGACGTGGTTGTCGTAGGAGGCGGGCCTAGCGGATTGGCGGCCACTCTGGCGGCGGCACGGGTCGGAGCGCGGGTGATCCTTGCCGACGACCAGCCGACATTGGGCGGATGGCTCCTGAACGAGCGGCGCGAGATCGACGGCAAGCCCGCCAACGAATGGATCGCCACAGTCGAAGCTGAACTGAACCAGATGGAAAACGTCACCGTCCTCAGGCGAACGACGGCATTCGGCTATTACGACCACAACTTTGTCGGCATGATCGAACAGCGCCGAGCTAACGTCTCCCACGGCGGCTGCACCTCGCGTCAGCGCTTGTGGCGGGTGCGCGCCAAACAGGTGGTGTTGGCCACCGGTGCCATCGAGCAGCCAATGATCTTCGCCGACAACGACCGCCCAGGCGTCATGCTGGCCGGCGCAGTCCGGACCTACGTGAACCGCTACGGAGTGCAGCCGGGTAAACGGGTCTGTGTGTTCACTAATAACGACGACGCCTACCGCACCGCACTCGACCTGTTCGACGCCGGTATCAGCGTGCCGGCGATCATCGACGTCCGGTCGGACCCATCTGGCGAGCTGGCAACTGAGGCGATCCAACGCGACATCGAAATTCTGGATAACCACGCGATCACCGCTGTGCAGGGATCAAAGGGTGTGGCCGCCATCGAGGTCATGGCGTTAAACAAGACTGGCGACGGCGTCACCGGCACGGCGCGGACGATCTCGTGCGACGTTATCTGTTCGTCCGGCGGCTGGAATCCTGCCATTCACCTGCACTCACATTCTGGCGGCAAGACTGTGTTTGATGAAGAACGGGGTATTTTCTTGCCTAGCAACACCTTACAGAACGAGACCTGCGTCGGCGCTGCCGCCGGCATCTTCGATCTGGCTCGCTGCTTAGTCGACGGCCTGAAGGCGGGTAAGGTTGCAGCCGGCGGCGCCGGCTTCAAGAAAAGCAGCCGCAGCAAGCCCCCCAGCGCCCCGGAAGAGGATGAATCGCCGGCGCGCCTGTTGTGGGTGGTGCCAACAACCCAACCCCTGGGCCGGCGCGGCAAGCATTTCCTGGATCAGGCCCACGACGTTACCGCCGCTGACATTCACCTTGCGGCGCGAGAAGGCTACGAATCCGTTGAGCATACGAAGCGATACACGACATTGGGCATGGCTCCCGACCAAGGCAAGACCGGCAATATCTCGGGCATGGCCGTGTTGGGACAGGCCTTGGGCTGTGAGACGCTCGGTGAGGTCGGCACCACGACCTTCCGCCCACCGTTCACGCCAGTGACCTTGGGTGCGCTGGCCGGCCGCGATATTGGCGTTCTTATGGACCCGACCCGCATGACGCCCATGCATCATTGGCACGACCAGGCGGGATGCAATTGGGAGGATGTGGGTCAGTGGAAACGGCCGTGGTATTATCCGAAGCCCAACGAAAATATGCAGGATGCGGTAAATCGCGAATGCTTAGCGGTCCGGAACGCGGTGGGAATCTTAGATGCGACGACACTGGGCAAGATCGATATCCAGGGTCCGGACGCGGCGGAATTCTTGAACCGCGTCTATACCAACTCTTGGCAGAATTTAAAAAACGGGCGCTGCCGCTATGGTCTGATGCTCGGCGAGGACGGTATGGTGATGGACGACGGCGTGACGACGCGGTTGTCGGAAAACCATTTCTTCATGACCACAACCACCGGTAACTCCGCCTCAGTCCTCGAATGGCTGGAGGAATGGTCACAGACGGAATGGCCGGAGATGAGAGTCTACTTCACCTCCGTAACCGAGCAGTACGCGAACATCACCATCGCCGGCCCCCAGGCCCGTGCCCTGTTGTCAGAATTCACCGAAGATATCGACCTGGATCCCGTCAGTTTCCCCTTCATGTCCGTGCGCGAAGGAACCGTCGCGGGCGTGTCCGCGCGGATTTTCCGGGTCAGTTTCACCGGTGAGCTGACCTATGAGATCAATGTCCCCGCCAGCTACGGTATGAGTGTGTGGACCGCCATGATGACCGCCGGTGATAAATACGGCATCACACCTTACGGCACAGAGACCATGCACGTACTCCGCGCGGAAAAGGGGTATATCATCGTCGGCCAGGAAACGGATGGAACGACCACACCCCAAGATTTGGGCATGGACTGGATCGTCTCCAAGAAAAAGGATTTCCTTGGCCGACGATCTTTTGATCGAGAAGACAACCGCCGCCAAGACCGGAAACAACTTGTGGGCCTTCTACCGGATGATCACACGAAGGTGATACCTGAAGGCTCTCAGATCACCTCCAGCCAGCAGGAACGTCCACCCTTGGGCTCGCGCATCCCAATGATCGGCCATGTCACGTCGAGCTATTATTCCGCTAACATGGGCCGCTCCTTCGCCCTGGCCCTGGTCAAGGGTGGACGCAAGAAAATTGGGGAAGGCGTCTACGTGCCTTTGGCCGACGGCGTGGTGCGCGCTGAGATCACATCGCCGGTGTTTGTCGATCCCGAAGGAGCGAAGATCGATGGCTAACACTTACCTTCGACAGACCCCCCTTGCGCACCTGCACCTGGATGCGCGGGCCGCCAACGAAGCCGCTGACGCGACCACAGGCGTCCACATTGGCGAACGCCTATTACTTGGCATGATCAACCTCCGCGGCCAACGCTCCAACCCGGACTTTGGCCCGGCCGTCAAAAAGGTTGTCGGCGCGGCGCTTCCCGACGTTAACAAGACCTCAGGCAAACCAGAAGGCGTCCACGTTTTAGGCCTTGGCCCCGACGAATGGCTAATCATCACACCCACGGGCGAGGAGGCTGACATACACGCCAATCTAGAAAAGGTCGTGGGTGAATTCCACACAGCGGTAACGCTGACCGGTGAATCCATGACCGTCATCCGTCTCGCCGGCGCGCACGCCCGTGACACCTTGGCCAAGGGCTGTCCGGTGGATATGCACCCGCGCGTGTTCGGCCCCGGCCAATGCGCGCAAACGATCTTAGCTCGAGCCGATATGACCATGCATCAGACGGCAGATGACGCCTACGACATCATCGTGCGCCGCAGCTTTGCCGAATACGTCTGGACTTGGCTCGAGGACGCGGCGCGCGAATACGGAGTCCGCGTCATCACCGGGCTGAGATGACCATAACCATCCGCACTATCGATATGCACACCGGTGGCGAACCGGTACGAATCGTCACCGAGGGCTATCCGGACATCCCGGGTAAAACGATCCTCGAGAAACGCCGCTATGTTCGCGACAACCTCGATCATCTTCGTAAATTCCTGATTTATGAGCCGCGTGGGCATTACGATATGTACGGAGTAATTCCGATCAGACCCGACGTGCCCAGCGCCGATATGGCCGTTCTGTTCATGCACAATGAAGGCTACTCAACGATGTGTGGGCACGCAGTCATTGCACTCGGGCGTTATGCCATCGAACAAGGGCTCGTGGAGGCGGTCGAACCAGAAACGAAGGTGGTCATTCAATGCCCGTGCGGGCCAGTCAACGTCCACGTGACAGTAACCGACGGCCAACCCGGCATGGTCCGATTCGAAAGCGTGCCCGCCTTTGCCTTCGCCCGGGATAAGACGGTCGACACGGACATCTATGGGCCGGTCACCGTCGACATTGGCTACGGCGGCGCCTTTTATGCCGTGGTGCCGGCGAACCAATTCGGTCTGGACGTAAAGACATCACGTACGCGTGACCTCGTCGACGCGGCCTCGATTGTCACTGCGGCCGTCAAGGTGCAGGTCCCCCTCGCCCACCCGGATAACGACGACCTAGCGTTTCTCTACGGCACCATACTGACCGACGGAAAGGACGCATTTACAAATACGCCGACAGCCAATATCTGCGTCTTCGCAGATGCCCAGGTGGACCGAAGTCCTACCGGCTCCGGGGTAACAGCAAGGGTCGCGTTGCAGCACAGGCGCAGATTGATCGCTGTGGAACAGGTCCGTACTTTCGAGAGCGTGACTGGGGCGTTGTTCACGGGTCAGGTTGCGACGGAAACGACCTGTGGCAATTTCCCAGCCGTTACCGTGGAAGTTTCTGGCATGGCGCATTTCACGGGCGAAAGCACGTTCTATCTCGAGGACAACGATACCATTGGTATGGGTTTTCTGATGCGCTAGCGACCCAGGGTTATATCTTTACTAATTCTGTAACCACCTGCACCGCCAACTTGGCGATCCTTCAAATCGGTCAAGACTTTTGAAGCGGCGAAGGCTTGTCCCTTAGCCGTGAATGCAGTCCTCTGTCCTGCCACATAAACCTGCAGTCAAGAGAGCAACCATGAGTATCACTTGTTTAGGTTCGGGAGAGTTTAACTCTTCATGCCGTTGTGCACGGTGATACAGTTTATCTTTTTAACTTAACCATCACGGACCGAGCCCAAGACGTGTTTCTAGAAACCCAGGAGGTTATAGCGAAGACCGGGTGTCGCCTATGGAAGAGCGGGCAAGAGAAATCGAAGATGATCCCGGCGACGATCTATCTGATGGGTATCATCCAAAATCCGGCCATGAATAAAAAATGGAGTACTTGGCTATGTAGTATGGCACGTCCGAACTGCATCTGCATCGGCAATGTAAATACGGAGGAGGACGCCCTGGCACAAATCACTGTCACGGCGACTAAGTAACGGAATCGCGAATGCAAGACCCGCCGCCAGAACCCCGGTCCCTGTCCAGCGTCATACTGGGCATCGCCTATATGCTCGGCATGACGTTTCTGTCAGCGATCATGAACTCAGCCGCCCGTCACGTCACCGAAACAATCCATCCCTTCGAGATCGTTTTCTTCCGCAACCTATTCAGCATATTATTCGTGTTACCGTTGCTGCCACGATACGGCTGGGCGACTTTGAAAACCCAGCGGTTTAGAACCCACATTGGCCGCGCCTGTCTGAACGTCGTGAACATGCTATTATTCTTCACGGCCATCACCATGACACCCTTGGCAGAAGTGGTCGCATTGGGGTTCTCCGCACCCATCATCGCGACATTTCTAGCCGTGATTATTCTGGGTGAAGTTGTCGGCTGGCGACGCTGGACGGCCATTCTAGTAGCATTTGGCGGCGCCTTAATCATCCTGCAACCGGGGGTCGATAGCGTAACCTTGGGCCAGGGTGTAACGTTGATGGCCGCTGCGACATGGGCTGGATGTCTTTTGTTCATAAAGGCCCTCAGTCGAACAGAGCATTCAATCACGATAGTCACATATGCAACCGTCCTTATGACCCCATTGTCGCTGGTCCCTGCCCTGTTCGTGTGGCAGTGGCCGAACTTTCACGAGTTTCTCTGGTTGGCTTTCATCGGCATCAGCGGCGGATGCGCCCAGTTCTTCCTGGCCCAGGCTCTGCACGAGACGGACTTGAGTGTGATTATGCCCTTCGACTTTACTAAGCTGATCTGGGTCTCGTTAATCGCCTTCTTGTTTTTCGGCGAAATTCCTGAACTGACCACTTGGATCGGCGGCGCCGTGATCTTTGCCGCTGGACTATATATCGCGCAACGCGAGGCCGCTAAAGAGGACGCAGAACGGGACGAATTAGAACGCTAAGGCCTTCATTTCAGAAACAGTGAGATTTTCATCGGTTCATTTCTTAACCGTGACGTTCGGCCTCTAGCTCATCTTTCCGACACTAACCCCTGCCGCCGATTGCCGCTGGAAAGTCCGTAGCCTAATATTGTGACATTCGCCCTACCCTCTGAAGGAAAGCTCCGCCATGACCCCGGAAGCTGCGAGAGTTGCCGCGCAGATAATTGCCGAGGCCCGATGGGCCACAAGACCCCTCAGCATTCTGAACGAAGCCTTCTGTCCGGCCACGGTGGAGGAAGGCTACCGAGTACAGATGGCCCTTCACGCCCTGCAGGCGAAAAGCGGCTTAGGCCGACGCTCGGGATATAAAATAGGCTGCACTACGCAGGTTATGCAGGATTATCTGGGTATCGGTCACCCTTGCGCCGGGGGAATATTGGATCGTGATATTCATCACGGTCGAGCCTTCCTCAATCACGCTGATTTCGTCCGACCCGGTGTGGAGTGCGAAGTCGTTGTGCGCTTAGGTAGCGACATCCCGACCGGTACGGGGCACACGCCCGACAACGTAGCCATCCATGTCGGTTCCGTGATGATCGGAATTGAAATTGTCGATGATCGCTACACGGATTTCCGCGCCATAGGCCTACCGACCCTGATTGCCGACGATTTCTTCAACGCCGGCTGCGTCCTTGGAACGCCTTTGGAAAGCTGGCGCGCCCTCGACCTTCCAGCCCTGGAAGGCGGTTTCAACATCAACAACGAAGCCGGCACCTTGGGCCGGGGCGCCGACATCATGGGCCATCCGCTCGCTGCGCTGGCCTGGTTCGCCGATCACATGACCATGACCGGTAAGCAACTAAAAGCCGGTGACTTAGTCATGCTGGGTTCAATAGTGAAAACCAATTGGTTCGATGAACCGGGTGAAGCGGTGGCGGAGATTAAGGGCCTGGGCGCTGTCAGTGTCGTCTTCGCCTGAGCCGTTCCAACCGCCAATCCCGGAGACGCCGACGAGATATACGCTGGCGATAGATTAAATCGTTAAGCTCCATTCGCTATATCGCTTGGGACCAGGGTAATTGGCTCCTTTTAACGTGACGCTCATGGCTTGACTCTATGCAAATGTCGCCTCGTCATATTCACTTGCGCCAAATGAGCGGCAGACGCTTTTTCCTGACCGAAGCACCCCGTCGCCCCCTTACGGGTCATGCGGCACCGTAGGACGCGACGTGGACCTAGGACCATGCGTCCTCCATCGATGCCTTTTTAATCTCGACGAAGGCTTGAATCTCTTCGTCCTTAGCGGGATCCAAGGTTGGCACTTCGTATTCGTCTAGCCATTGCTTCCATACGGCGTTGGCGCGCTGGGCCTGATCCATACTACCCTCGGAGGACCATTGCTCGAAGGAATTGTAGTCCGCGATATTGGATCGGTAGAACGCGGTCTCAAAATTGGCCTGGGTGTGTGCACAGCCGAGATAGTGACCGCCGGGCCCAACCTCGCGGATGGCGTCCATCGCTTGGCCGTTGTCTGTAAGGTCATATCCCTGTGCCAAGGTCTGCAGCATGCCCAATTGATCGACATCCATGATAAACTTCTCGTAACTAGACGACAGTCCCCCCTCCAGCCAACCAGCACCGTGCAACACGAAGTTAATCCCGCAAAGGAGCGCCGGCGACATGGAATTCACGCTTTCATAGGCAGCCTGGGCGTCGGGGAGCTTGGAGGCGCAAAGACTTCCACACGAACGGAACGGCAAATTCAACCGTCGAGCCAATTGGGCAGCGGCGGAGATTACCAGGGTAGGCTCCGGGGTTCCAAAGGTTGGGGCACCGGATTGCATGGAAAGCGAAGCCGAGAATAAACCAAAGATTACCGGGGCACCGGGACGGATAAGCTGCGTCAGCGCGATGCCAGCCATGGCCTCGGCCAACGCCTGGGCCAGGGTTCCAAGCACGCTGACCGGCGCCATGGCGCCTGACATGATGAACGGCGTGATAACCACGGCCTGATTTGCAGCGCTGTAGTTTTTCAATGCACCCAACATGATCGAGTCATAAGTCATAGGGGAATTAACGTTGATTAGGCTGGTCGTGACCGTGTTCCCGTCGACGAAATCTTTACCGAACAAGATCTCCACCATTGCCACCGTGTCGGCGGCACGCTCCGGTGCAGTAACCGAACCCATGAAGGGTTTATCCGAATATTTCATATGAGCGTAGAGCATATCCAAGTGACGCTTGTTAACAGGCACGTCCACGGGCTCGCACACTGTGCCGCCTGAATGATGGATACTGGGCGCCATATAGGCGAGTTTCACAAAGTTCTCGAAGTCATGGAGCGTGCCGTAGCGGCGTCCCTCATCCAAGTCGTGAACGAAGGGGGGGCCATACACCGGCAAGAACACGGTATTGTCGCCACCAATCTGAACGTTACGGGCCGGGTTACGGGCGTGCTGGGTGTATTCGGTGGGCGCGGTGGCCATGAGGGTGCGGGCCAGCCCCTTCGGAAAGCGTACCCGTTCGCCGTCCACGTCAGCGCCGGCGTTGCGCCAGATATCTAGGACGTCGGGATCATCTTTAAAGTCAATTCCAATCTCCTCTAAGATCGTCTCCGCGTTAGCCTCGATGATATCCAGACCCTCCTCCGAGCAGAGCTCCATGAGGGGGATCTGGCGGGTGATATAGGCAGGCGCCGAGGCCTGAGCCTCAACAACAGCAGCAGCGCGGGCAGCTTTACGGGCGGCACGGCCGCCGCGACGAACCTCACGGCGACCTTTGGCGGGAGCGTTCTGATCAGTCATCGCGTTCGATCCTTTATGAACACAGGCATTCCTATACACTTACCCTCAAGCTTGCTACAGCACTACACTTATCGCGCCATCAGTTTGGCGATTTACGCCGTACATGCGACGGAAACGGAATATTCAGCGTCGGCAAGGGTGCAGCACATCCCTTGCCACTGGCCTACGACACGGTGTGCAATAGCCAAAGTAGGCGGGAGTGAGAACGATGAAGACACATGCGCGAGTGGTTGTGATTGGCGGTGGTGTTGTGGGGGTTTCCACCCTCTATCATCTGACCAAGAAGGGATGGAGCGATTGCGTCCTGGTGGAACGCAAGGAGTTGACGTCCGGATCTACATGGCATGCGGCGGGCCTGTTGCCATTGTTCAACATGAGTTATTCGGTCGGTCAGCTACACCGCTACTCGGTGGAGCTGTATGAGACCTTGGAGGAAGAAACGGGCTTGGACGCGGGGCTGCGCCAGGTTGGCAATATCCGCCTCGCTATGAACCAAGACCGCATGGATGAGTACCACCAATATGCCGGCGTAGCGGCGACCCTCGGCGTGGAGGTGAATTTCTTGACCCCTGATGAAATCAAGGATATCTGGCCCCTCTGCAACACCGAAGGCTTGGTAGGCGGTATCGTGCATCCCCGGGATGGCTATATTCAACCAGCCGACGTCACCCAGGCCATGGCCCGCGGCGCTCGCAACCATGGCGGCGAGATCTATCGCAACACCACGGTCATCGGCATTACCCAACAGCCGAATGGCGAGTGGGTCGTTCACACGGACAAGAACGATATCACCTGTGAACACGTGGTCTCCGCATCCGGTAACTTCGCGCGCAAGACTGGCGAGATGATCGGTCTCGACATTCCCGTCATCCCCGTGGAGCACCAGTACATCGTCACCGAGCCGCATCCAGCAATTCAGAAGCGTCATGAACAGGGCCTACCGGAGATGGGCGTGCTTCGGGAATCAGACGGGTCGTGGTACATGCGCGAGGAGGCCCGTGGCTTAATCCTCGGCCCTTATGAGAAAGGCGCGCCGGTCTGCTATTGGGACGGGCCCACCGACGATAGTGAGTACGAACTTTTCCAGGAAGACCTGGAGCGCCTGGAACCCCATATCGAGGCCGCCATCAACCGCGTACCCGCCTTTGGCGAAGTTGGCGTCAAGGAAGTCTACAACGGCGCTATTTGCTACACGCCGGACGGCAGCCCCATCGTCGGTCCAGCCTGGGATCGGAGAAACTTCTGGCTCAACGAAGGCCACAGCTTCGGTATCACAGCAGCCGGCGGCGCCGGCTGGCAGTTGGCCGAATGGATGATAGAGGGCGCGCCTAGTGTCGATATGCTCGGCGTCGATCCCCGACGGTTCGGGGACTACTGCTCTAAGGCGTACCTGAAGCTCAAGAACGAAGAAGCCTACCGCAACGTCTTCAGTATCCACTATCCCGATGAGGAGCGCGAAGACGCCCGCCCACTGCGCACGGCACCTTGTTACGAACGGATGCAAGCGCTAGGTGCCGTATTCGGTCAGAAATACGGCTGGGAACGTCCAAACTGGTTTGCCACCGAAGACATGGAACAAAAGGACGACTGGTCCTTCCGGCGCTCAACGTGGTTCGAAGCCGTCCGCAATGAGTGCCTGAATGTCCAAGAAAATGTCGGCCTCCTCGACATGACCGCCTTCGCCAAGTGCCGTATTTCTGGTCCGAGCGCCGAGGCGTGGCTAGACAACCTCCTGGCCAACCGGATTCCAAAGAACTCGGGACGAGTGAACTTGTGCCATGCGCTTAACATCCACGGCGGCGTCCGGTCCGAGTTCACAATCTTGCGAAATCCGGACAACTCTTTCTACCTGGTATCTCCCGGCGCTTTGGAGCGCTTCGACCACGACTACCTGAAGAAGAAGTTACCCGACGACGGCTCGGTCCGCTTCGATCGGGTGACAAATCAGGTCGGCGTGCTTGTCGTCGCTGGCCCGAAAGCTAGAACCCTGATGGAACGCGTATCCGACGCAGATTTCTCTAACGAATCGTTTCCGTGGCTGTCCGCGCAACGGATCGACGTCGGGATGGCGGACAGCACTGTCGTGCGGGTCAACTTTGTAGGCGAACTAGGTTGGGAAATCCACCATCCCATGGAAATGCAGAACCATGTCTTTGACACGTTGATGGCCGCCGGCCAGAATCTGGGGCTCAAACCATTCGGCATCCGCGCCATGGACTCGCTTAGGCTAGAGAAATCCTACCGCCTTGTCGGAACAGAACTGTCCATCGAATACGCGGCGTATGAGTCAGGCCTGCACCGTTTCGTTCATCCCAACAAGGGTGATTTTGTCGGCCGTGACGCCCTTGTGGCCTGGCAACAAAAGGGTTTTGACAACGCCTTCGTCACCCTGGAGGTTCATGACGCGACGGATGCCGACGCGTTGGGCAATAATGCAATCTTTAAAGACGGTGAGAACGTGGGCCGGGCCACCAGCGGTGGATTCGGTTTCCGACTAAACAAATCGCTAGCGCTCGGCATGGTGCGCCCCGATTTATCCGAAGTTGGCACAGAATTGGAGATGGATATCCTAGGGACCTTACATCGAGTGACGGTCATCAAGGAAAGCCCCTACGACCGCAACAATGAGAAACTCCGCGCTTAGTAATGTCACGTATGGGCTAGGCGACACCAGAAAGGTTCGGATCAATGGCATAGGCACGACGCATATCACAATTCTCCGTGCCTACATTACTGCCTTTTCACCTGAATTAAGCACGATGATAATTGACCTCCGCAAACTCGGATGGCAACTACAAAACCGAAGCCTGATCAGCGAGTACGTGATAAGATCACTCAACAGCTACCAATGCCATAATGCAGATACCGGAATGCTGAATTCTTAAATCGTCACTGCAACTCCTGATGGAAATCCTACATCCGACACACATTTTCTTCGCGTTCCAGCGAACTGTCGTGGCAATCCCCCGCTGCGAAAGTCCTGAGCGCTGCGCCGAGGCGTCGAACTCGTTAGAAATTGCAATGTTTGTCGCAATTCAGACAAACGATGTCTCAATTCAAACACATGCCGACGAAAATATGATTTAGGAGAGATAGTTGTGGCAATCGTACAGTAGCCTCGGTTAGCGGTAGAGTTCTCATTATGAGCGACCAAGATACTCCCATCGTACTCTCGGAACTGAGTGATGAAGACCTCGTCGTGCAAATGCATGACGACCTTTATGACGGACTTGCCAATGAGATCGCGGAAGGCACACAAATCCTCTTAGACCGTGGATGGACCGCCTACGACGTGCTTCAGGATGCCTTAGTCGAAGGCATGCGCATCGTCGGCATCGACTTCCGTGATGGCATCTTGTTCGTACCTGAGGTTTTGCTTTCAGCCAACGCCATGAAGGCAGGTATGGCCCTGCTGCGCCCCATCTTGGCCGAAACTGGCGCACCGAAGGTGGGCACCATGGTGATTGGAACAGTCAAAGGAGATATCCACGATATCGGCAAGAACCTTGTCAGCATGATGATGGAAGGTGCGGGTTTCGATGTGATCGACATCGGTGTCAACAATGACGTGGAGAGCTACATCGAGGCGGCGCTCGAAAATAACGCAGACATCGTCGGTATGTCGGCGTTGCTAACCACCACCATGGGCTACATGAAAGTGGTAATCGACACCTTCAAGCAACGCGGCATCCGCAACGACTATGCGATCCTAGTCGGCGGCGCGCCGTTGAACGAGGCTTTCGCCGAAGAGATTGGAGCAGACGGCTATTGCCGTGACGCAGCCATGGCTGTGGAGATGGCAATTAATGTCATGGAAAGCCGTCAGGGGTCCGCCGCTGCTACTAAGCTTAATAACGCCGGCTAAACATCTCTGCATTCTCTGTATGCGGTTTTGACCGCTGGTCTAAAAACCGCAGCTATGGCATGTTCCGTCCATATCACCTCAGCCGTCCAATGTCCGATCGCTACGACCATAACCTTCTTGTTCAGAGCCTTAGCAATCTGCGCCCAAAATCCGCATCGCTTTTGGCCAAGACCAGGAATAGCATGTTGAAAAAAAGGAATTGGAGCTGTTACAGGGTATCTCAGGGCTACGCATGGGGCCCCACGCAACGTCATTTTAAACCGCCTTTGGGCTTTGCAAGGGGCACTTATGGATATGGACTGGAGGGTTCTACCATCTGAACTGAAGTCCAAAATCCGCGCTGAGTTGTCAGATGTGAACCGTATTTCATGATCGGAAGCTGGGACAAAAAAACTTGGCGATTGGCCGGACCAGTGATCCTGTCAAACATGTCCGTACCGCTACTGGGCGCTGTGGACATTGCCGTTGTCGGGCATCTACCCGAACCGCAATTTTTGGGTGCGGTTGCCGTAGGCGCGCTGATCTTCAGCCTGATTTACCACATCATGAATTTTCTCCGCATGGGGACAACAGGATTGACAGCCCAAGCGCTCGGCGCCCAGGACACCGCAGAGGTCCGGGCTTGGCTCGCCCGTGCCGCGATCCTAAGCGGTGCGATTAGCATTGGCATTCTCGCCCTTCAAACACCGATCCTTTGGGTTAGCCTACATCTAGTCGGCGCAAGTCCAGAGGTATCCGCGCTGGCGGCTGATTACTTCCTGATACGGGTGTGGGGAGCACCGGCAGCCCTTGCGATCTATGCACTTACGGGATGGTTTTTCGGCATACAAAACACCCGCGCAGCACTCATCCTGCAACTCTGGCTTAACGGATTGAACATCGTTCTCGATTTATGGTTCGTACTCGGCTTGGGTTGGGCGGTCGAGGGTGTCGCAGCGGCAACGCTCATTGCAGAATATGCCGCGGTGGTATTAGGTTTGATTTTGGTTCGACGCGAGCTCCGGCGGATCGGCGGGCAATGGCAGATCGGAGATGTCTATCATATCGCGCGCTTGAAACGCATGGCTCGGGTGAACGGTGACATATTCCTGCGTTCGATTGGCGTTCAATTGGTGCTGGTCGTGTTCAAGAGCACGGGTGCGCGAATGGGCGACTTGGAGCTGGCAGCCAACTCTATTCTCCTGCAAATGAGCTTTTTCATGGTTTTCGGATTGGATGGTTTCGCCAACGCCGCGGAGGCTATGGTTGGCAAAGCAGTCGGTGCCAAAGACCGCGAGCAATTCCGTCAAGCCGTCAAAGTAACCACGCGCTGGGCCGCCATTTTCGCGATCTTGTTCTCATTCTGCTTTTTCGTTGGTGGGAAGCACATCATTGCTATGATGACCAGCATTGCCGAAGTCCAAACTGTGGCTCATCAGTATCTGGACTGGGTCATCGCCATGCCCATCATATCCGTATGGTGTTTCCAATTGGACGGCGTGTTTATCGGAGCGACCTGGACGCGGGCTATGCGCAACACGATGGCGGTCTCGACTGCGCTTTATATTGGTTGTGTTCTCTTGACCGTTCCCGTTTTTGGGAACCACGGTTTGTGGTTCAGTTTCATCCTGTTCTTTGCCTTCAGGGGGATCACGCTGGCGTTCCACTACCGTGCTCTTGAACCGCGTATGGGAGCGTCATAGCTGTCGTGTCAATCCCGCGCCGCTCTTCACTTGGGGTGCGGTTGAACTCTTCACGATAGCACTTGGAGAAATGCGATGCCGAAACAAAACCGGCTGCTATCCCCACATCAAAGATAGGTAGGCTAGTATGACGCAAAAGATAACGTGCGCGGTTTAGCCGCATTTGAAGATAATAGCGGGTCGGCGGAGTTTTCAGATAGGTACGGAACAACCGCTCTAGTTGCCGTGTCGAAAGCCCAACATTAAGGGCGAGTTCGGATGCATTTAGGGGCGTCTCCAGGTTCTCATCCATCAAAGCTACAACTGCCAGCAACTTCGGATGGCTAATGCCCAGGCGCGTACGCAGGTCCATACGTTGGCCTTCGTTTTTTTCTCGAATGCGGTGCAGGATCAATTCGTCGGCAACTTGCGCAGCGGTCTCTGGGCCAGTTTGTTCGGAAATGAATTTGAGCATCAGGTCGGCAGCTGCCGTACCGCCGGCACAGGTATAACGCTTTCGGTCGATCTCGTAGAGCTCTGACGTCACTTCAATATCGGGAAACTCTTCAATAAACGCCGGTAGGTTCTCCCAGTGGATCGTACAGCGGTGATCATCTAACAACCCAGCGCGCGCTAAGACATGAGCTCCCGTGCAAAGGGCCCCCAATCCCACACCATGCGCGGCTTGCCTACGAAGAAAGCCGAAGAGTTCTCGGCGCTGATGCTTATGCACATCAATACCGCCACAAACGAAAATAGTCTCCAGTGCCGGCACCTCTTCGATGGTCTGCCCAACGTTGATTGAAACGCTGTTCGATGCGAAAACAGGCCCGTTGTTGTTCGACATCGTATACCAACTGTAGAGTGTTTTACCGGCAACAAGATTTGCCAATCGCAAGGGCTCAAGCGCCGCCACAAAGGCAATCATAGAGAAGCCGGGAATGAGGTAGAACCCAATTCGATGCGCATGTTCGTCATCGGCCCATTCTCCCACGTAGCTTGCTTCATCAAGGGTAATCCTGGTCATCTTCACTCCGTGCAGTAATTTCGTATTTAGACTATTTCATGTCGGTTAGAAGAAATGCAATCGTGTTTAAGTTTCACAAATTTTGCATTGAGGCGATGTATCGATTATCTGTGAAGAAACTCAGAGACGCGAATTGGAGAAAACTTCATGACCATTCAGGTAGGAGATAAAATTCCGGAGGTCTCGCTGGGGATAATGACCGAGAGCGGACCAGATGTGACGTCCAGCTCGTCATTGTTCAAAGGAAAGCGTGTCGCGGTTTTTGGACTTCCGGGCGCGTTTACCAAGACCTGTTCATCACAACATCTTCCCGGGTTCGTTCAGCACGCCGATGCGATCAAAGCGAAGGGCGTAAATTCCATCATCTGCCTTTCAGTTAATGACCCTTGGGTGATGGATGCATGGGGCCAGGCCCATGGCGTGGGCGATAAGGTCCTGATGATTGGAGATGGCGCCTTAAATTTCACGAAGTCGGCAGGCCTTGAATTGGACCTCAGCGAAAAGTGCTACGGCGTCCGTTGTCAGAGGTTTTCCATGATCGTCGACAATGGTGTTGTCGAGACCCTGCACTTCGAAAAAGGTGAGTTTGGAGAAACCAGCGCCGAACGCCTCCTAGAAGACCTTTGACTGCTATCCCGGCGACATGCCGCGTAACCGCTCTGATCGGCGGCGAAGTAGTTCCAGTGTGGTTAACAAGGCAATAGAGATGGCGACCAGGACCGTCGCCACGGCCAGGATCGTTGGTGAAATCTGCTCGCGAAGACCAGTGAACATCTGCCAGGGCAAAGTCTTTTGCGAGGCGGACCCAACGAACAAGACCACAACAACTTCATCGAACGATGTGATGAAGGCGAACAACGCCCCGGAAATCACGCCTGGCAGGATTAACGGCATTTGGACTTTGAAGAAGGTGCGCACGGGATCAGCACCGAGATTGGCCGCCGCCCGGACAAGGCTTTTGTCGAAACCTACCAACGTCGCTGTAACGGTAATGATGACAAAGGGTGTACCGAGCGCCGCATGCGCAAGCACGACACCCCAGTAGGTGCCCTGCATGCCGATGCGGGAATAGAAAAAGTACATGCCCGCCGCGGAAATGATTAGCGGCACAATCATCGGTGAGATCAAAATCGCCATCACCGCGCTGCGCGCCGGCATATAGCTCTGCGATAGGCCAATGGCAGCCAGGGTCCCAAAGGTCGTCGCCATGAGTGTTGCCATGGGCGCAATACGCGCTGAGTTGGCCAGGGCGTGCTGCCAATCGGAATTGGTAAAGAAATCCTGATAGTGCTTTAGGGAATAACCGGCCGGATCAAGCGCGAGCATTTCCTGTGTGAAAGTAAAGAAGTCCGACGCATTGAAGCTGAGCGGTAGGATCACCAGGATCGGCAGGATCAAGAACAGAAAAATCGCCGTGCAAATTAATCTAAATATATAATACCAGACACGTTGACCCATTGTCGCGTGGTGTAGAAGTGCCATGCCCTACCCCAGCTTCACGTTATCGATACCGACAATCTTATCATAGATAAAATACATCACGAGAACGACACCCAGCAACATGACGCCAAGGGCCGCCCCAAGTCCCCAATTCAGCGATGAAGATATGTGATAGGCGATTCGGTTGGAGATGAATATTCCCGACGTCCCGCCGACCAATTCTGGCGTAATATAGTAGCCAATGGCCAAGATGAACACGAGGACCCCCCCCGCCCCAATACCTGGGATTGTGTTCGGAAAATAGACTCGCCAGAACGCGGTCCAGTCAGACGCTCCCAATGATTTCGCGGCTCGCATATAGGATGGCGAAACCGTCTTCATAACGGAGAACAGTGGCAAAATCATGAACGGTAACAGGATGTGCGTCATGGCAATGACCGTGCCGGTCTCGTTATACATGAGCGCTAGTCGACTCTGGTCATCAATGATCCCGAGCATCACAAGGAAGTCGTTGATTACCCCCTGTTCTTGCAGCAACACAATCCACGATGACGTCCGGACCAGCAACGATGTCCAAAATGGCAGCAGCACGAGAATCATTAAAAGGTTGGACGTTCGAAGAGGTAAATCCGCCAAAATGTACGCAATGGGGTATCCGAGCAGCACGCAAGTGATGGTGATAACAACGGAAAGCAACATCGTCCGCCAAAGGAGGTAGAGATAGAGTCGTTCATCTTCTGGTTTCAGTGAAACCCCCTCGCTGGTCTTTTCGGCATCTACAGAGGAAAGGAAATAACCACTGGTATATGGCCCTGAAAACCGATGGATAGTCTCCCAGACGAACAGCTTTCCCCAGTTCTTATCCATCTTGAGGAACTGTTCTTTATAGTTCCCGTCCTTCATTTTTTTTATACGCCGGCCGCTTTTTCGAAAGAGGCTAGCGATCCCCGGCGTTTCGTAATTCAAGCGACTAGCGACTTTTGTATGGTTTCGCGCTTTCACGGCCACTTTCAAATCGGCGTACAGCGCGGCATAGACCGCTTCACCAGGGGCTTCGCCGGATTTCGGATCCCATGCCTGAATGGCCTGGGTCGTTTGCGGCAACGTCTCTGGAACGATGTTGTTCTCAACCGACCGGAACAACATGTCGGCAATGGGAGCAAGGAAGGTAATACAAATAAACAAAAATAGGGGTGCAACGAGTAACAGAGCGCGAATTTTCTGACGTCGCAGGGCCCGTGAAATGCTGGCCTTCAGAGACGTCCCGTCAGCCGCCAACAGGGGGCCGTCGGCTGTTTGTAAATCGCTCATCAAGAATCTCGGATCATTCGCCGAAAGAAATTTTCGCTATCAAAAGAGATGGGCCGGAGGCGGAAAACTCCACCTCCGGCAAAGGCTCTTACTTGGTCAGCCAAGCTTGGAACTTGGCATCAATGTCGTCACGATTGTCGGCCCAAAACTCGTAGTTATAGAGCAGGGTCGTTTTCGCGTTTTTCGGATCAGTCGGCATGTGCGGGGCCATATCTATGCCAAGATCGGCATGCTTGCCGACCAACGGTGCAGAAGACTTACGAGCCGGGCCGTACGAGATGTACTTGGCTTGATCCGCAAGGCGCTGCGTGTCGGTGGCGAACTTAACGTAGTCGAGCGCACGCTTCTTACGCGCGTCCGAGAGACCTGCCGGGATTATCCAACCGTCGAGATCAAACACCTGCCAATCCCACAGCATCTTTACAGGCTGCTTTTGCTCTTCGATAACCGAGAACAGACGACCGTTGTAGGTGGAGCCCATAACGATCTGACCGTCGGCCAAACGTTGCGGCGTTTCGGCACCAGCCGACCACCAAATGATATGGTCTTTGATGGTAGCCAACTTCTTCAAGGCCTGATCAATACCAGCCGGCGTACCGAGAACGTTGTACACCTTGTTCGGCGCGACACCGTCACACAGCAGAGCCCATTCGAGATTGTTAACCGGGCGCTTCTCAAGGCTACGCTTGCCTGGGAAGTTCTTGGTATCAAAAACGGCGCAAACGTCTTTCGGTTCCTTGCTGCCCCACTCCTTGACGTTGGTGCGGTAGCCAAACGTGGTGGAATAGACGATTTGCGGAATGAAGCATTCGGAGACCAAAAGATCACCAAAATCCTTGGAAGCCGGCGTGCCGTCAGGTGCCTTAGCAAGGTGCTTGTCCGGGTTGATCGTCATGGCAAGGCCTTCGTCGCAGAGACGAATGGCGTCTGCGGCAACCACATCCACGACATCCCAGGTCGTGTTCTTGGCTTCAGCCATGGCGCGCAGCTTGGCGACGGCTTCGGCCGAGCTTTCATCGTTGATGATCTTTACGCCCGGATTTTTTTTCATATAGGGTTCGTGATAAGCACGAAGCTGAGACTTCGAATAAGCTCCGCCCCAGGACACAATGGTCATGTTATCTGCCTCGGCCCCTTGTGGCGCGAGAGCTGCGGCTATGGCAAAGGTACCGGCCGCTATCGCATATTTTAATTTGGTAATCATGGGTTCGTTTCTCCCTGGTGGTTAAAAAACACATTCACCGCAGTGAACGTTTTCGTGTCAGGCGCTTATTACGCCCATCCGCCGAGCCTTCGCGCGGCAATCCCCGCGTTAGGCATTGAGTGCCCGGCAATCCTCCATCATCCAACCAAACTCAACCGCTTCCCCTTCCTTTAGGTGAACGTGGCCAGCAGCATTTGGCACCTTAACGATGAAATCGTCATGCCCGCAAACGCTGGCACGCGTGCGGATGTGGTCGCCAAGATAAATAAGTTCCTCGACCTTACCTTCGAATACGTTCGGATATTTGCCCTCTGGCGGGTCGACCTCAACCCGCTCCGGGCGCAACGACATCTGGCTACGATCGCCAACAGCATTGACGTTAACTTTTAACGCCTCGACCATCGCACCGTCGTCCAATTCAACTGTACAGATGTCCCCATCGATCTCGCGTACCGTTCCATTCAGTGTATTATTTTCCCCAATAAATTGAGCTACAAAGGCATTTTCGGGACGTTCGTAGAGGTCGTCAGGCGACGCCAATTGCTGGATAACGCCATCATTAAATACGGCAACCCGATTTGACATGGTTAGCGCTTCGGATTGATCGTGTGTCACGTAGACAACTGTAACACCAAGATTCTCGTGAATATGCTTAATCTCGTACTGCATCTGCTCACGCAGCTGTTTATCCAGCGCGCCAAGAGGTTCATCCATCAGTACCAACGCGGGATCAAACACCAAGGCGCGAGCCACCGCGACACGCTGCTGCTGTCCGCCGGACAATTGCGCCGGCCGACGACCGCCGAAACCGCCCAATTGAACCATATCGAGCGCCCGATTGACCCGGCTTTCGATCTCGGGTTTTTTTATTTTTCGAACCTGAAGCGGAAACGCCAGGTTCTCAGCGACGGTCATATGCGGGAATAGTGCGTAGTTCTGAAACACCATGCCTATGTCACGTTTATGCGGTGGCACGTTATTAATCGGTACACCGTCTAAGGTAATTTCACCGTGCGTTGCCGGCTCGAAACCAGCCAGCATCATCAGGCAAGTAGTCTTACCCGAACCGGACGGGCCTAACATGGTTAGAAATTCACCCCGCGCCACGTCGAGGTTTAAGTTCTTTACGACGAGCGTTTCGCCGTCATAGCTTTTTTGCACTTCTATAAAGCGGACAAGCGTGTCGGTCTCCGCAGCCATCAAAACACTTCCCTGTTATAGTTTGTTAGACCGGCTTTCCGGTTTCTAATTATTACCCGGACCAAATTAAGGGACCTGAAGCAATAGTATGTCGCAAATGCGACGAATCATGGCGCAACCGTAACACGGCAATAAATTGGAAATAAAGGCCTCATCAGGCGATTCGCCGCTTTTTACTTGAATGCGTCCTTAGGCCGGAACTAAACATGTGGCTTGGCCTTTACCCGAAGGTTTTCAACCACTACCGAAAGGCCTGATCGCCGTGTACGAAGAACCATTCCCTCTACATCTCGATTACGGTATTCCGATATGTGTGGCATAGCCGGCCTTCTCTATCCCCGAGAGCTCCAAAACCCGGGCCCAGATAACATGAACCTTCAGCTTCGAAGCATGGCGAACGCCATGGAACACCGGGGACCGGACGGTGAAGGATTTTGGCAATCTCCTGACACCCGGATCGGCTTAGCACATCGACGTTTAGCAATCATTGACCTCTCGCCCGACGCCGCGCAACCGATGACCAGCGGTGATGATCGAATCTGGGCCACATTCAACGGCGAGATTTATAACCACATGATCTTACGTCACGAACTGGAGAACATGGGGCATCGGTTCCAAACCGATCATTCGGACACAGAAGTGTTGATCCATGGATACCGCGCCTGGGGGATTGAGGGACTGGCCAATCGCCTTGAAGGCATGTTTGCGCTGGCCATCTGGGATATGGACCGGCAGGTCATGAGCTTGTTGCGCGACCGCATCGGTATCAAACCCATCTACTTCACGCGGGCCGGGGGCGTGTTTCGATTCGCTTCGGAGATCAAATCCCTCTTCGCCGATCCAACCGTACAACGTCGCATGGAACCGAACGCTCTCGGTCACTATCTCAGCTTTATGGTGACCCCGGCACCGCTGACCCTTTTCGCAGACATCTTTAAACTGCCCGCCGCCCACATCATGGAGGTCGACGCACACGGCAAGATTTCGGCTCGGAGATATTGGGACGCCGTCCCGGGCAAGGGCGCGGACCACGGTGCCAGCGACGATGTGCTAGCAGCCGGCGTATTGGAGCGACTGGAAGCCGCCATTGAGAAGCGCATGATGTCGGACGTACCGTTCGGTGTTTTTTTATCCGGCGGGATTGATTCTTCGGCGAACGTGGCGCTCATGGACCGCGTTTCCTCGAGCCCTATCGAGACCTTCACGGTCGGGTTCAACGATCATACGCAACTCAACGAGTTGGATTATGCACGGAAAATCGCCGAGCAGTTTAAGACCAATCATCACGAAGTCCTCATCAATTCCTCGGACATGCAAGGCTACCTCAGGGAGCTGATCCATCAGCAGGACGAACCCATCGCGGACTGGGTGTGCGTCCCCTTGTACTTCGTTTCCAAACTAGCCAAGGAGTCGGGCGTGACCGTCGTGCATGTGGGCGAGGGGTCGGACGAACAATTCTGCGGCTACGACAGCTGGATGAGCTATCTGAATGCTCATGCGTCGTTCTGGCAGACTTACAACAAAGTCACGCCCGCACCGTTGCGCCGTGCGATCGCTGCGATGGCAAGCCGTGGCGCGCCGACCAAACGTGCGAAGGGCGCGCAAATTGCGGAAGCGCTGTTGCGTGCTGGTACCGGTCGGGAACTGTTCTGGAGCGGGGCCAATGCCTTTTGGAATGTGCACAAGTCCCGCATATTCGCCGTGGCCCAGGAGACAGGACCTTGGTCGGAACTGTCCGCCATGGGTTTCGACATTGCCGGGCTGGAAGACGCTGACAGTGGTGCGGTGGTGGATGGTTATTTCTCCACCTTGGACCGGGATCATCCCGGACATGATTTCCTCACGCGCATGTCCTATGCGGAGTTTCGCCAGCGATTGCCGGAACTGCTGCTCATGCGGGTCGATAAAATCACCATGTCAACTTCCGTGGAGGGCCGGGTTCCGTTTCTGGATCACGCCCTTGTCGATTATTCCATGGACATTCCGCAGGAAGTGAAGGTTCGCGGCGGCGTGAAGAAGGCCGTATTGAAAACAGCACTAAAAGGCATCATCCCCGACGACATTATTCATCGTCCGAAAATGGGTTTTGCCGCCCCGGTGGCGAACTGGTTGCGCGACGACTTTGGACGCGAGGTCGAACACGATCTACTGGCTTCACCCTTGGTCAAGGATGGACTGTTAAAAGCGCAACCCATTGCTGAGTTGCTGGCCGAACATCGTGCCGGACACGCGGATCATGCGCTTCATATCTGGACCCTGTTCAACCTGACTGCCTGGCACGACCATTGGATCCACTAAAGATTCATGAAGCGTATTTTTGAAAACGGCCGCGACGGGAGGGCATTTAAAAAAGACCAGCGTAGACATATCGTCGCAATTGCGAGGCCTTCGCCAACGCATGCCGACAGGATCAGGGCGCATCGGGCGCGCTATCGACCTGCATCCGCACATCCTCGGTTTCCGTGCTGCTGGGCGCACCATTGATGCAGAGATTGAAATCGTAAGGCATGTAAATTCAGTCGAGCGATTGTTAGCCGCAGTCGATCAGGTATCCGCGTCCGAAATAAGTCCGGCGTAGGCGCTTCGCGCGCGCGCTCCATAACTTTTCCAATCAAACCCATCCTTCACACGGTTGCGCGCCGCCGCCCCCATCTCCCTGGCGCGAATTGGATCAGAAAGAACCCGATCCAACGCCTCACGCAATGCCGGCACGTCACCGGCCGGTACGATCTCGCCTTCGACACCAGGGGTGACGATATCCGCCGCACCTGTCGCATCCGTCGCCACCACCGGCAGTCCGCTGGCCATGGCCTGGAGGAGAACCAGAGGGAACCCCTCCTCCCAGGACGGCAGACAGAAAACATCGGCGCCTCGATAAAAGTGCGGCAACGCGGCCATCGACACAGGCCCTCGGAAATCAGCATCCTTTTGTGCCGGCTTGGCCAATCCAGCCTCTATAGGTCCGACCAGACAAAGACCCGCATTGGCGTTCAAGCCAGAAAAAGCGGACAGGAGCTCAAGGACGCCCTTACGCAAACCAACCTGGCCAACAAACAATATTTGCGCGCGCGCCTTGTTACGCGTCAATGACGGCGAGAAATGATCAAGGTCGACGCCATACGGGTTCACGGAAATTTTCTTGGCCGCAACGCCATGCGCAGTGAAGGTCTCAGCCGCATACGTTGACGGAACGGCGATTAAATCGGCGGCTTCGTACTCGGCCAATTCGCGCTCAATAATTCGCGTAGATGTCCCAGCAAACGCCCGCCCGTGCCGAGCATACAGTTCCGAGAGAACATTCGTCTGGTGGAGTATGTGGCTTGAGCCCCGTTCAATGACGACGCGTGCGCCACTGTTATGGGCAACGGGTATGGCCTCAAGCGTCGCACTGCTCCAGCCCACCAACACGTCGCAAGCCGGTAGGTGACGCGCTGAAAACGCACCGAATACAGCCGATATGCGGCCATCTACATCACCGCACACGCCGCGAAGGCGCTGGCATAGACGTCTTTGAAGCTCAAGCGTTGGTATGGTTGCCAGGTTATCTAGGTTTCCCACATGCCGACGGACCAAGTATGCGGGATAGGTCGTCAGCAGGCCAGCCAGGGCATTTTGGGCATTCAGCTCGCGGGCCAGATCAAAACCATGAAAACGGCCATGAACGGAGACCGCAACTCTCACCTATCGCCTCCTATGGCTTTCGAGAGGACCATTTCCAACGTCTTCGCTCGAGCCTCCCAAGGAAATCGCGCAAGAACCTGCGGGTCGGATGCCGGAAAGTTTCCAACCGCGATGACATCCATAGCATCGGCAATATGATTTCGATCTTCGCACACAAAGAGTGGGCAACCGACCTCGGCCGCCATCGCGCGCGTTTCCTCAGTTTCATACGGGTAACTCAATATCGGCCGGCCGGCGGCAATCAGCTCGAGCGCCTTGTGATGGAACAGGCACCGATTGTTGTGAATGTATATATTGGCGGTTGCCGAAGCCTGCAACGCGGTCAATTCATTCAGACCGATATAGCCGAGAAACCGTCGCTGACAATATCCCTCCAACGGCGCGGTCACTCGCTCCACCAGCTCACTCTCATTACCGGCATAGCAAAGCTCGATGTTTTGTGTCGCCGTTGCGCTCAACCAGTCACGCAATCCCCAGACTAACTGAGCGAGGCGACTCTCGTCATAAACACTTCCGGTAATAACAATTCGAAACGCGGGATTCTCCGTTGCTGTAGACGGATCGACACCGGAGTACAGCACGGTCTTTGCGCCGCCAAACCACCGATGGGCTTCATCCAAGTGGTTTTTGGACAGAACCGTCATATGGGCGGGATCGCGAAACCGGCGCGCCATGAGATGTTTAAGTCCATCAGGAATGAAAGCGTTCCAATTATCCTTGAAATCCGCGACCCACGGGCAGTTGGCCTTTTCCGACAGTTTCTGCGCCATGGTCCACGTGTCCGTGTTTCCGAACGTTCCCCAAATCACCTCCGGGGCGAAGGCTTTTACAATAATGTCGAAGTAGGCTTCTGCGCCTGTGCGCCAATCGGCAAACATCCCGCCGTCGACGACGAACGACTTTGCAATTGTCACATACCGCCCGAGGGCATTCCCGCGACCCATCCGCGCACGCTGCGCCTTAACGAACCCCGCTGACCGGCACGGTAGAATAAATAGTTTCGACCAATCATGGGTGGCGAGTCCCGCCGCGACCGAATCTGGCGACGGGCATGGCGCATCGCGGGGATAGGTCTCCACCAGCAGGATGATCTCATGGCCGGAGGCGACCAATTCTTTCGCAAAACGGCCAACCCGTAGGCTGCAGACATG
>CAJWVP010000002.1 GCA_913048145.1 uncultured Rhodospirillaceae bacterium | reverse complement strand
CCCATCATCGGTGATGTCCGGTCCGACCATAGCGACGCCACGGGTTAAATCGCCGGCGGCACGCAAGGCATCGACCATGGCGTCGTTGTTCTTCCCGTGGCAGGTCGCTTGAACGATGACGTTGCGCGATAAACCCAAGTGATCGCGGAGATCGAAGAGCTGCTGCTTCGACGCATCACAGGGAGTGTACTTACGTTCTGGCGCGAAAGGGAATTCGGCCGCCGGGCCGAACACGTGGCAGTGCGCATCGACGGCGTCCGCCGGCACGACATAAGTTGGCTTCGACGGGTTTGGATGAAAAGGCAAATAGTCTGAATCCACGCTCATTCCTCTCAATCGACAAATACGGTGCCGTCCATCAACTTACGGGCCGTGCGCAGAATGGCGGCGCTCTCGATATTGCCATTTGCAGCCATTTCCATAACCACAGTCATTTCGCCGATGGGATGCTCCACCGCCATGGTTTTTGTCTTTCCGTCCGGGATGTTCGCTAAATCGTACGCAGGCGAGCCTTCAAGAACAGCCGCGCTAGCGACGCTGACCGCACCCAAGACCCCAATGGAGGCATGGCAACGGTGCGGTGTGAAGGTGCGTGTCGAGATAATCCCACCCGATCTCGGCACGCTCACCATAGTCATCTTAGGCACGGATTTTTCCGTGACTTCTCCGAGGTTCATAATCGGCCCGGCCTGCAGACGAATGGACTCCAGCTTCACCTTTAGGCCCTCATGCGCGTCTAGTTCCTCTCGGGTTTCCGTGCCCGTGATCCCCATGTCGGCAGCCCGCATCACGACCACGGGCATACCATTGTCGATCATGGTCACCTCTACACCGTCGATGACATCCAGGGCGTTCCCCGTCGGCAAGAGTGCGCCGCAGGTGGAGCCGGCCGTATCCTTGAAGGTAATGGGAATGGCTCCGGCAGTACCGGGGACGCCATCGATCTGGGCATCGCCTGAGTAGTCCAAGATGCCCCCGGGCGTCGGCACCCGGACGATGGCGACTTGGTCTGTGTTCTCCATGAAGATGGTCACCGGGGTGACGCCGTCGGTGGCGTCCACGATGCCGCGTTCGATGGCGAAGGGCCCAACGCCGGCTAGGATGTTACCGCAGTTTTGCACGTCCGTGACAATGGCCTGGTCGATGAAAACCTGCAGGAAAAGATAGTCCACATCGACGCCGCCACGGCTTGAAGGTTTCACTACGGCGACCTTCGACGTCAGCGGATCAGCGCCGCCCATGCCGTCAATCTGCCGCGGATCGGGCGAGCCCATGACGCGTAGGAGAAAGTTGTCGCGCGACGCTTCATCTGCCGGCAGGTGATCGGCTAGGAAGTATCCACCTTTCGAGGTGCCACCCCGCATCCACATGCAAGGCGCAGAGACAAGGCTAGTTAGCATGGCCTATTCAAGCTCATCGACTGTGCGCGGGTAGATGCTTTCGAATCCTTCCGCGTACTTCGCCTTGCGACCACCGGCCTGACCACCGGAGTTGCGGCGGAAGTGGTTGGCGCGGTTCTCGGCGACGTTAGTGTAGAAGTCCCAAAGGTGCTCCTGGCCCTGCATGCATTCGATGGCGGCGCGCTTATTGTCCCAGACGTCGGTGATGTCTAGGAATACGTCCGGCTTCCACCCCATCTGTTCGGTCTGATGCGGCTCAAAGAGATAGAGCTGCGGCGCCCCCAGGACCTTCTCGCCGGGGTTGTGGCCCCAGGCCTGAGCGATCATACGACATTCCATGGCCACCTCAGTAGCGTACATGTGGTCCGTGTTGTAAGGGTCATACTTGGAATGCGACAGCATGAAGTTGGGCTGAACAGCACGGATCAGATCCACGAGCTTGAATTTCGCCTCGTCATTCATGCGCAGCGGATAGTCGCCCTGGTCGAAAAATACGATGTCATGGGCGTTGAGCGCCTTGGCGGCATTTTCGGCTTCCATCTGGCGGGACACCTTGACCTTTTCTAGAGTGATCCCCTCTTCCTTCCAGAGCTTCGCGGACTCCCCACGCTCCCCGAAGGACAGGCAGCAGATAGTCACGTCGTAACCCTGTTTCTGGTGCAGGGCGATGGCGCCGCCGCAGCGCCAGACGAAATCGGCCGCGTGGGCGCTGATAACCAAAGCCGTTTTATTGTCCGCCTTATTGTCCGACATGGAAGCCCCCTCAAGATATTGAATTGCTCGCCGACCCGAATGTCCAGCCGCCTATTATTTCCGAGGCCGCTCAATTTCTCATTTCAAACACGGCCGACTGTTATTTTAGCTATAGCACTACACATGCCTGCCGACGAGAGGGATCAAGGTCGGATCATCGCGCAATGCTTCCAGAACCTAAAGCCACCTGCGCGCCCGCCACGAAACCGGCGTCCGGGCGACCACGCCGGACTAGGGTGCTCCTCTATTAAATTTTTAATTGACCATTGTGCTTATCAATTTCGCTCCGAGGCGCGACGATGTTAAGTTCTGAAGCACATTGAGAAGCTGAGCGCGGCCCAACATGGATTCATCAACCACTCCCCTCAGCGACGTGACCACCCTGGCCTTCATCGGTTTCGGTGAAGCCGCACTGGCCGAAAAGGGAGCAGACAATGGATAAAAACTATCACGACATCCCAGGAACATACGTGTTCGACGGAACACAGAACCGCGCCGGCTACCACCTTAATATGTTCTGCAAGTCGCTGGACGTGGAAGCCAACAGGGATGCCTTCCGCAACGACCCGGACGTCTACCTGGACAGGTACCCGATGACCGCCGAACAGCGTAAAGCTATTGAGGATCGCGACTGGCTGGGCATGTTGCAGCTCGGTGGCAACATATACTACACCTTCAAGATCGCCATCTTTGACCAGGTCTCCATGCAGGCCGTCGGTGGCATGATGTCCAACATGACGGAAGAGGAATTCCGCCAGATGATGGTCAACGGCGGACGCTCCGTCGAAGGTAATCGTTCGAAATCGGAGGGCAACTGATATGGCTCGCATCACTGCTGGCATCGGCACCTCCCATGTCCCCGCGATCGGCGCAGCCATCGACCACGACAAAACTCAGGAAGATTATTGGAAGCCCCTGTTCGACGGCTACATGCCAGCTCAGGAATACGTCGAGAAGAACACCCCGGACGTGGCCATCCTGGTATACAACGATCACGCCTCGGCATTCTCCCTCGAACTGATATCAACATTCCTGCTGGGCGTAGCCGACTACTTCCCGCCGGCCGACGAAGGCTACGGGCCGCGCCAGGTGCCCGGTGTCGAGGGTCATCCGGAGCTGGCCTGGCACTTGGCGGAATCCCTTATCCTAGACGAGTTCGATATGGCCATCGCCAACGAAATGCCCGTCGACCACGGCCTCACCGTACCGCTGTCAATCACCTGCGGCCAACCCGACGCCTGGCCATTTAAGGTGATCCCGCTATGCGTTAATGTGATCCAGTATCCGCAGCCCACGGGGAAGCGGTGCTTTAAGCTGGGACAGGCCATTCGAAAAGCCGTCGAGAGTTTCCCGGAAGACCTGAATGTCGCCATTTACGGCACCGGCGGCATGTCACACCAATTGCAAGGTGAACGGGCCGGGCTCATCAACGCCGACTTCGATACCGCGTTCCTGGATGACCTGACTGCGAACGTCGACCGGCTGGTGAACATCGGGCACATGGAATACCTCCGCGAGTCGGGCTCCGAGGGCATCGAGATGATCATGTGGCTGATCATGCGTGGCGCACTTGGTGAGCAGGCTAAAGAGATCTATAGGCACTATCACGTGCCGGCCTCAAACACGGGCGCCGGGCTGATCGTCCTCGAAGCTGCCTAGGCTTCACGCTGGCGCCCCGAGAGGGTCGACCCGGAGGGCAGCAGGAGTGCCTGGATCGCGTTCTCGACACTAGCGCGCACCTGTAGCATTTGTCACACTGCCTGCAGGCTGAAAAAATAGCGTCAATCACTAGGGCGCAAGAGAACATGGAGCGTATTAAAATAGAACGAACGGACAAGCGGTCGGCATCGGACATGGCCCATCCCAATAGCTTCGACGCACGCGACCGCCTAAAGGTCGGCACAAAGACCTACACCTATTTCAGCCTACCTAACGCCGAGGTCGCCGGCCTCACAGGCCTGGCCCGCCTGCCCTACTGTATTCAAATACTGGTCGAGAACGCCCTTCGCCATGAAGACGGCGAGACGGTCACCGCGGACACCATTCGGGCATTCGCCGCATGGGCGGAGACGGCCACCCATCCGGCCGAAATCAGTTTTTTCCCGACCCGTCTGATGCTGCACGATGTTTCAGGGATTCCCCTGTTGACTGACTTAGCCGCCATGCGTGAGCACGTGGCCAAGATCGGCGGTGAACCGGACGCGGTAAACCCTATCCGGCCGGTGGATTTCATCATGGATCATTCTGTGACAGTCGATGCTCACGGCGCGCGGGACGCCGTGGAACGCAACATGGAAACCGAGTACAGCCGTAATCGCGAACGCTACCGGGTCACGAGATGGGCCCAGGGGGCATTCCACAACATGCGCGTGCTGCCCCCAGGCAAGGGTATTTGTCATCAGATCAACCTAGAGGCATTGTCACGGGTTGTTTGGTCCGAGGACCACGCCGATTTGGGTCTTCTTGCCTTCCCCGATAGCCTGCTAGCCTGCGACAGCCACACGCCCATGATCAACGCGCTTGGAATATTGGGCTGGGGGGTCGGCGCGATCGAGGCCTTGTCTGCCATGCTGGGAGAACCGGTGAGCATGGTGTTGCCGGACGTGGTCGAGGTGCGTCTGACGGGCCAGTTGCGCGAAGGAACAACTACCACGGATTTGGTCCTAGCGCTGACCCGGCGGCTTCGGGAACACGGCGTCGTTCAGAAATTCGTGGAATTCACCGGCCCGGGGCTGGATCATCTGACCCTGCCGGAACGGGCAACGCTGGCCAACATGGCGCCCGAGTATGGTGCCAGCGTTGGATACTTTCCCATCGATGACGAAACTTTAAACTTCCTAAGGCTGACGGGCCGCGATTGCCAGGTTCCCCTAGTCGAGGCCTATGCTAAGGTCCAGGGCCTATGGCGCGACGATAATGCGGCGCGGATTTACACGGACGCTATTATTTTCGATCTCAGCCAGGTGGAGGTCAGCCTAGCGGGCCCGAAGCTACCGCAAAGCCAAGTGCCATTGCATGAGGTTCACCGCTCCGCTCTAGCGGTCGTGGGCGAAGCGCCAACCGACACGGGTGCGGGCCGACTACGAGATGGCGATATCGTTATCGCGGCGATCACGTCATGTACCAACACCTCAAACCCGAGCGTCATGGTTGCTGCCGGTCTTTTGGCGGCAAAGGCCTGGGCCCGGGGGCTGAAGCCGAAGCCCTGGGTCAAGACATCCCTGTCGCCGGGGTCGCGCGCTGTCGGCGACTATCTCAGCGGGGCGGGTTTGATGGAACCTTTGGAGGCAATGGGCTTTCACGTCACGGGCTATGGCTGCATGACCTGTTGCGGTGGATCGGGCGACCTATTCGGCGACATCGCCGAACAGATCACCGCAGACGGACTGAATGCGGCCGCCGTCCTGTCAGGGAACCGTAACTTCGAGGGCCGCATCCACCCCCAGGTGAGTTTGGCCTACCTCGCGTCCCCACCACTGGTGATCGCGTATGCTCTATTGGGTACCATGGTCGCGGACATCACGACCGAACCCCTGGGCAAAGACAGTGACGGCAACGCCGTTTACCTACGCGATATCTGGCCCACGGCGCATGAGATCACCGACGCCGTGGCTCGCCATGTCACCCGCGACGTGTTTGTCGCCCGATATGCCGATATTACAGAGGGTGACGAACTTTGGGACGGAATTGATGCGGGCGATGGGAGCACCTTCGACTGGGCCCCGGACAGCACCTACATTTCAAGGCCACCGTTCCTGGACACCGCCCACGATCAGGACCCCATGCCCGATATCCACGGCGCAGCGATCCTGGCTCTATTAGGGGACAGCGTGACCACGGACCACATCTCCCCCGGCAGTCGCATCTTAGAAGGCAGCGTAGCCGGAGATTGGCTGGCTGAACGCGGGGTTCCGGCGTCGGATTTCAGTGGCTTTCTGCAACGCCGTTCACACCATGAGGTGATGCTGCGCGGTATCTTCAACAATCCGCACATCCAGAACGCGATGACGCCGGACCGCCGTGGCGGCTGGACCCAGCATCAGCCGTCTGGCGACGTCATGACCATCTTCGCCGCCCACGAACGCTATGCCGCCGAAAGCCGGCCATTGATCGTCATCGCGGGACGAGAATACGGCACCGGCTCATCACGAGACTGGGCAGCTCGGGGCCCGCACCTGTTGGGCGTACGAGCCATCATCGCCGAGGGGTTTGAGCGCATTCACCGCTCCAACCTAATCGGAATGGGCTTATTGCCCCTGCAGTTCCCAGACGGCGTGAGCCTTACAACTCTGGGTCTGGACGGGCGGGAGACGGTCGACCTGTTGGGTCTTAGCGGAGAGTTAGACGTGCACCAGGACGTGGTCGCTCGGTTCACCCGGCCGGACGCCTTGACCGTGGAAACAACACTTACGGCGCGCCTGGACACGCTCCGCGAAATCGCCTGGTTCCGGGCGGGCGGCGTAATGCCCTTCGTGGCCAGGCGCTTTCGCGCTGACGCCGCGTGAAACACCTAAGGTTGCCGTATTCCTAAAATTGAAAGAAACTTGTGACCTTGGTATCTGTACGTTGAGGAGAACGCCATGAGCCAACTGGAAGGCGCTGGAACGCCGGAGAACCTAGCCTTGCCGCTGAAGCTCTATTGGCAACCTGGCTGTTCGAGCTGCCTGAAAATGAAGGAGTTCGTACTAGAGCACGGGGTGCCCTTCGAATCCGTCAATGTTTTGGAGGACGATGCGGGGTTCGCCGAGCTGCAAGAGCTTGGCGTGCGCATGGTGCCCATCGCGGCGCGTGGGACCGTGTGGGCCAACGGCGCCGTATTCCGTGACGTCGCCGCGGTCGCCGGCTTCGACTACGGCGGGCAGCAAATGCTGGCGCCAGAGGCTCTCAAGGACAAGGTACTGATGATCCTGGACGGCGCGGCGCGCTATTTGGAACAAATTCCGGACGACCAATTGGACGTGATCTTGCCGGGCCGGCCGCGGTCTTATCGGCAATTGGCCTATCATGTGTTTGATATCCCAAAGGTCTTCTTGGACCGGGTAGAACACGACGCGCCCTACACATATGAAGCCCTGAAATCAATCTTGCCTGACGATATGACCACGAAAGCGGACCTGTTGGCCTACGGCCGTGACACGCGCGCGCGCTTTGCCGAATGGTGGACGCGGGACGGCGCCGCTACGGACTTCACGCAACCGGGCAAGGTCTACTATGGCGAAGTGTCCCTGCATGAGGTCCTTGAGCGCACGGGCTGGCACTCCGGCCAGCACACCCGTCAAATCATGTTAATGCTTCGCGAAAAGCTGGGAATAGAACCGAACGTTCCGATCAGCAACGACGACCTGGTGGGCCTGCCTTTGCCGAAGAACATCTGGGACAATGAGCGATCTTTTGACGAAGGCTCCTATACGGACGAGGCTGAGAACTGGGAAACGGCGAAGACAGGTTGAGGCCCGGGCCATCAGGCCCGACCGCACCATTGAGGTGGCGGACAATGATCAACATCCCAATATGCTGGCGATGCGGCGCGACCTTCCTGGTAGTGAAGAAATAGACTGCCTTCGGCGCCCCTAGCACACAATCTGCCACAAACCGTGGCAGCTTTTTACAAATGAGCACAGACTGTAGGAAGACGTTTAGGAATTTCTCTATCCGTTCAAGATTAATTGTCATGTTATAACGTTGTATCTGCAGAGGCTAAAATTTGCCATGTCGAACGGTCGACGATAGAGAAATATGGACAAATGATGGAAGAATTCGATGTAACGATTATTCCCGTGACGCTCCTAACCGGGTTTCTCGGCAGCGGAAAATCAACCCTGCTAACCCAAGTCCTCCGTGATCCCCGCTTTCACGACACGGCCGTGGTGGTCAACGAATTCGGGGATGTGGGCCTGGACGGTTTCCTCGTCCAACACAGCGGTGAGCAACTCGTGGAAATGACCACTGGGTGCCTGTGTTGCATGATCCGCGGCGACATCCGTAAAACCCTGATGGACCTGCATCGCCGAAGGGCCGCAGGCGCGGTTTCGCCGTTCACGCGCCTGGTGGTTGAGACGACAGGCCTCGCAGATCCTGCGCCGGTCATCCACACCCTCATGACCGACCCCGGGCTGGCCGGCCGGTATATGTTGGGCGGCGTGATCACCTGCGTAGACGCAGTCAACGGGGGAACGACACTTGCTCAACATGATGAAAGCGTCAAACAGGCGGCTGTGGCTGACCGTATCGTCCTTACCAAGACGGACCTAGCTCAGGACCCAGCCACACGCACCGACTTGGCGCGGCTGTCGGCGCGACTGGCTGAGCTTAACCCCGCGGCGCCGTTGCTTGAACGCAACGCATCCACGTTCGATCCTCGCAACCTCTTCGATACGTCGCTCTTCGACCCGACAACCAAGACCTTCGACGTTCAGAAATGGCTCAACGCCGAAGCCTTCGAGGCCGATCCCCACGACCCGCACGCTCCTGACGGTTACAGCCATGACCATAATCACGCCCATGACGTCAACCGGCACGGCGCTGATGTGCGAGCTTTTAGCCTGGTCCTCGACGATCCGATAAGCACGGCAGTATTTCGGTTCGCCCTCGACGTCCTGATCGCCAATCGGGGCGCCGATCTGTTGCGGGTAAAAGGTATCGTCAACATCGCAGAAACCCCCGACACGCCCTTCGTTATCCACGGCGTGCAGCACATATTTCACGACCCGGTCCGACTGGACGCTTGGCCGACGGCAGACCGCCGCACGAAACTCGTGTTCATCACCCGGGGTGTCTCGGAACAGACCGTCGCAGCTTTGTTCCAAGCTTGGCAGGTCGAAGGTGATAATACACGGGCTACGGCGACGCAAAGGTGATTTCGAGGCGGCCCAAGGTTCCGTAATCAGCCATCACCCTGTCGCCCGCCCCGATCGGGATAGGCATCGCACAGGTGCCCGTGGTGACGACCATTCCGGCCTCAAGTGTGATCCCGTATTGACGAAGCTCGTTGATCAACCAGTTTAAGGCGATGCGCGGATCCTCGAGGACGTTGGCGCCGACACCCACGTGAGTGCCGCCGCCAACGACTGAAATTTCAACCGGGTGTGCCGCCAGGTCTGTGTTCCGCCAATCTTCAGGCATGGGAGGGCCGATCACGAATTCATGGGCGCAGGCGTTGTCGGCTATCAACACGGCTTCGCCGACCCCAGCGAAATCGGCGAAGCGAGAATCGGGCAACTCGATAGCCGTGTGCAGCGTGTCCACGGCGTCCATGACTTCGGCCTGTGCATAGGGCTCGGCGCGGGGTTCGAACCGACGGCCCATACGGAAGGCAAATTCAGGCTCCGCTACGGCCATGCGGTTGGCACCAAAGGTAAGCATCTGACCCGATTGGAATACGCGCTCACCCAAGAGCCTCCCCGCCAGAGGCCCCGACACGCCGATGTGATTCTGGCCGTCGGTGCTGGTTGCAGCAATCTTCCAGCCAAACACGGCATCGTCGCTGAGGGTTGCGAGATGAGCCTGAACGGCATAGCCCTCGATCCGCGTCACCGGACGCAAATCTTCAGGGAGATCGTCCATGACCGTGCCGTTCTGCCAGCAGTTCCAGATCCGTTCGGCGGCGTCCCGGCTGTTGCTATCCATCGTGAACTCTCCTCATGTTGGGCCCAACCATTTCCGGCATCATTACATCCCCTATGATCTGGGATCCAGACGCGAACTTCTCTCTTTAGGCGTTTGGACCGGGTCAGGGAGAACAGACTAGAAGAAGTTCCGCGTGCTCGACGCCGTTCAAACCTTCAGTACTCGTCAAATATTCGCTGCAGTTCCATTGGGTTGTCGGTCTTAGTCAGAGCGACGGTGAGCAGCACGCGGGCCTTCTGTGGCGTCAAATTGTCGGCCAGGACCGTCCCCGGCGCGCGGCGGGACGGCACATCGCCTACCCGGCCCGAACCGGCACGGCTCGAATGCACAATGGTGACGCCGGCCTCGCGGGCCGCATGCAACTTCTCCAGTTCCGTGGGCGTCACATAGCCCGGTGCCATGGCGCCGATAACGATGCCCTTAGCGCCGGCGGCTTGAAATGCCTCGATCGCGGCACCGTCCGATCCTGCGTAGGTCATGGAAACATCGACCCGAGGCAGATCATCCAGGCCGCGCACGTCAAACTCCGTATCTGGAGCGCGGCGGCGTTCCGGCATGCGGTAATATGCAACCTTGTCCCAATCCGCATGGCCCAGAAGGCCAAAGTCGGCGCTCCGGAAGGTCTGCTGGCGGAGTGTCGAGGTCTTAGTCATGTCCCGGGAAAAATGAATCTCGTCGTTGAGCACACCTAGCACCCCCCGGCCCCGTGATTCCGGATGTCCCGCTGCGCGGATGGCGTTGACTAAATTAATACCCGCATCTGTCCCCATCCCCGACGCTGGACGCTGCGCCCCCACCAACACGATGGGGACATCCACATGGGCTACCAGGTTCAGGAAATAGGCGGTCTCTTCCAAAGTCGCGGTGCCATGGGTAATGACAATGCCGTCGATGGAAGGGTCGTCGTCAATTACCTCATTGACCTTAGCATTAATGGCAAGCCAATCGACCGGGCCGATGGCCGTTGAGGGAATGGCCTTTAGACGTACGGGCACCAAGTCTGCCTGTTCCAGGGTTTCCGGAAACGCGTTCAGCAGCTCGTCCACTTCGTAAACCTTGTTGTTTTCTATATACCGAACAAGGTCAAGGCTATGGCGGCCGACCGAGGAGATGGTGCCACCCGTTCCAATGACGGCAACGCGGGGTTTTGTCACGATGGGGTCCTTTCCTTGAGGCGCGCGCGGCGCATTCAACGCGCGTGCAAAAGCATCTGGTATTCGAACTGCGCTTCGTGGATCTTGAGCAATGTGTCTTAAGATACCACTCTTCAACTATTCTTTGAAGAACGCGCTCAAATAGTTACGAAAGCCTTGTTAATCGGGATACCCCCATGGGTATCAGCGAGGAGCTGCAATTTGTCACGAGGTGGGGCAGCGTGTTCCTAAGTTTTGTCTCGCAGCAGCACGATGGTGCCGTAACCGCTTTATAAAAACAGGGCACCTGATTGGATTTGGAACGTGCAACTTGTCGCGCAGCACCACTAACGCCAACTCCAGTCCGTCGACTAGCAAAACCATCTACAACTATTTGTTCGCTTTTTAGTTCAACGGAGTGTTCGAGCGAATGTTCGAATATCCTCAAGCAGTAGATCGGGTTCTTCCATCGCCGCAAAGTGCCCACCGCGAGGCATTTCTGTCCAATGCTTCACGTTGTAGATCCGTTCAACATATGAGCGCGGCGGCCAGTTGAGCATTTCAGCTGGAAAGACCGCACAACCGGTTGGCACTTCAACACGTTTACCTTCTGGTGAGAGGATCCGCCCACCTTCTTCACGTCGCCCATAATAAATCCAAGAAGCCGTGTTAAAAGTTCGTGTCGTTATGTAGATCATTATATTGGTCAGCAATTCGTCCTTGGTGTGGGCAGCCTCTATCTCTCCAACCTCAACATCAGACCAATCGTGAAATTTTTCGATAATCCAAGCTGCGATTCCAACCGGGCTGTCCATCATGGCATAGCTCAGGGTTTGAGGACGGGTCGCCTGCTGTGTTCGATATCCATCCTGCATAATCTGGTCATTGTCGAACTGCGCTTCCCATGCCTTTTCCGCCGGGGTCTGTGGTCCGTCAGGATGACGCATAGTAAGTATATTGATGTGGATGGCCTTACACGCTGGCGCATGGTCAAAGCCGAGCCACGAGCAGACCGCGCCACCCCAATCTCCCCCCTGTGCCATATAACCCTGGAAACCTAAGGTTTTGGTCATCAGGGTATTAATAACTGACGCCATCTTTCTCGGCCCATAGGGTCTAGGAGGGCGCCCAGAAAACCCAAACCCGGGTAGGGACGGGGCGACGACGGTAAATGAGTCGCTCGACTCTCCACCGAACCTTTCAGGATGTGCCAACGGTTCGATGAGATCTAAAAATTCCGCCACAGAGCCTGGCCAGCCATGACTGATCATTAATGGCATGGGAGCGTCGCCGCTACCTTGTTCATAAATGAAATGCATATTTATGTCGTCAACGGGTGCGATGAACTGAGAAAAACCGTTCAATCGCTTTTCCTGGGCGCGCCAATCGAAATCATTCACCCAATAGGCACATAGCTCCTTAAGGTATTCCATATTAGTCCCGTAATCCCAACCACCGTCATCGGGCATCTCATGCCAGGGATAGGTCGCGACCCGGTTTGTAATCGCTTTTAGTACGTCATCTGCGACATGGAATTGGAATGGTTGCACGTTTGCTGTGGTGTTAATTAGATCGCTCAAAAGAGAGGTTCCTTAGCTTGGCAGGTTGCATAATTTTTTCTCTCACGAAGAAACATCGCCAAATTAAAATACCCGAAATCTAAAGCCTAGAAGAAAGACGTGCAGTTAACTTGAGAGCCTGGGCCGCCCACCGCAGCAATAACCGTGATCAAGCATACTAGACCCTGGTTGGCGTCGAGCCGCAGCGGCGTGTCAGCATGTTGAGAACCACATTTGCAATACTTGAATTCGCCAGTCAGTCGAAAAATTACTAAGCCGTCTATAAGAGGAGTTTTCATGCTTCTACAACCAAGCCAAAATTTGAAATACCGGCGGTTCCCATACCGCGCGTACGGCCTATAGACTATTTGGAAACTCATCGCTGCCGGAGCGCTTCATGAACTACCTGCCGACCTGGAAACTGGATGACCTACCCAAGCCAACGAAGGACTTGGCCCGTGCAAGAGCTGATATCAACCTTTGGGGCTATTGTCTTTTAAAAGATGCAGTACCGACGTCGCTAGTTGAACGCTGCCGCCTCCGGCTTCGAGAGCAAGCGGCGGCCGAAAAAGAACAGGGTCTCGCCTTTGAAGACGGTGGCCCTAACCAGCAATGGGGGGACTTCACCGATAATAACGGCCGCGTGCGCCCCGAAGCCTTCCGCGCAAAGAACGGCGGCATCAACCAACGGGTCTGGATGTTAGTCAATAAAGGACAAGCCTTTTTAGACTTGCTCGAGCTCGAATCGTTAAACGAGATAGTCGGGCATGTTCTTGGCGACAAATTCATCATCCACAGTTACACGGCCAACATCGCCAAACCCGGCGGTATCGTTATGCCTTTGCATATCGACCAATGGTGGGCGCCCGAACCGACGGTACGAGGAACTAAGCATCTGCCTGTCGGGTCCTTCACACGGGAGCGTTTCAGTGCTAATGGGCCCCCGAAGGCTCCGCCTAAGATGCTTGCACCTCCGGTAGTATCCAATGTGTTAGTTATGCTCGACGCTATGACAAAAGAGAACGGCGGCACCCGCCTCGTCCCGGGCAGCCACCTCGCTGGACGCCATCCAGACAAAGTTTTGGACGCCGAAGTCAATACAATCGCTGCCGAGGGCCCGCCCGGGTGCGCTATCGTCACCGACGGCCGTATCTGGCATGGCACTGGCTCGAACCAGACCGATATTGATCGCAACGCCATTCTCATAACCTATTGTGGTCCACAATTTCGCCCTCAAGAGAACTACACGATTGGCACTCGCTTAGACGTACTTTCCAACGCCTCCGACAGGCTCAGGGAACTTCTCGGCCTTCGCGTTTGGTGTGGCTATGGCCGTACCGGCGACCCAACGGTCGACTTTGTTGATCCGACGGCCGAGAAAATTGGCGAGCTCAAGCTTGATTAACGACGACGAACCGGAAACGCTCGTCATTGAGGCGGTAGATTGGTAACGTTATCTCCCTACTTCACATCCGACTTTTAAGATTATCAATACACTCTATATCTCCTCGTCTCCTGGGAGGCTTAATCGCTCCTCAAACGTGTTATAGACTTCGGATTTTTTCGAACCTGACACATCCTTCGGCAGTATTTGCACCCCATGCGCGGTTGGCCCATTAGTTTTATCGTATGATGCGCAAAACAAATCCCAGTGTAATCCGGGCAACTCTCCGTCACTCCGACTACTCACGCTATATTTTCGGCAACGGCCTGTCGTTGATTGGCACCTGGATGCAGCGGATCGCAGTCGGCTGGCTGACGTGGGAGTTGACCCATTCGCCGGCATGGCTGGGTATCATGGCGATGGCCGATTTCGCGCCCGTGTTTCTGTTGGGCCCTTTGGGCGGCGCCTTGGCGGACCGGTATAGCCGCATCATGGTCATGGTCTGGGCGCAGGTGGCAGCGGCGCTGTCAGCGCTTGTACTGTTCGCCTTGTCGGCCTCAGGCATCTTGAACGTCTGGCACCTGACCATCTTCACCTTCCTTACGGGGTGCGCGGTGGGCATCAACCAACCGGCGCGGTTGTCTCTGGCGCCCAGCCTGGTTCCACCGGAGTTGCTGACTACGGCCATTTCCCTCAACGCCATGATCTTCAACGGGGCCCGGTTCGTGGGGCCCATGATCTCGACCGTGGTGATTACACTCTGGTCGATCCATGGTTCGTTCCTAATCAATGCGTGTTCCTATGCAGCACTTATCATCGCGTTGCTTTCGTTAAAGATCCCGCGACGCAAACGACCCGAAACGGATGGTCCGCAGCCGTCGCTTCTTGACGATATTCGCGAAGGCATTCGTTTCATCCAGGGCCATGCGTCGATCCGCCTGGTCATCTTTATTATGGCCACGGCGGCCTTTTGTCTGCGCTCGGTAGTCGAGTTGCTGCCTGGACTGACATCCGACGTGTTTGGCAAGGGCGCAGACGAGTTCGCAGTTTTGACCGCGGCCTTTGGTATCGGTGCTATCGGTGCAGGCATATGGATGGCAAGGCGCGGCGGCATGGACGATCAACCGATTATTGCCCTGTGGGGCGTGCTCGGCACCGCCGTGTTCGGGGTCACCTTGGTCGCGACAACGGAGTACATGGTCGCACTTCCAGTCGCTCTCTCAATCGGTTTCACCACCGTGGTCGCAGGTATCGGCATGCAAACAACGCTGCATTTCGTTACTCCGTCGGCCATGCGCGGCCGAGTCATGAGCCTGTACGGGATAATCCATATTGGCGGCGCGGGTGTCGGCGCCTTCGTCCTGGGCGTGATCGCCGAACACACGGGTCTGCGTCCACCCATCGCCACTGCCGCGGTCATTGGCATGGTCATCTGGTACACGGTGTGGCGGCAGCGCAACGTGATTGTCAAATCCCTCCAAACAACGACGACGCCGTCAAAGAAAAATCAGCAACTCGAATTTGTATGACATATTTTTTATTGTTCGCTTTTCATCTCTTTTGGTCTTTCCATTCAAATGACAAGGCATGTCAGGCTAATTGGCATCTTTTTGGCCAGAAACGCAGCGTTTTGCTAAGCCTAAGTCTATCTCGACAATACAGCGCGGCGGGTGGAATCTGTGGAACCGTCTGATTGCTGGGAGGCGGATACATTGTTGGGCAAGCTGGAGAGCGCTTACAACCAGGCCCTGGCAGAATCAGGCCTACTATGCGGCTTCGCGGACCGTGGAGATACAGGAACGTTTGGCTCGCTTCATGCCCTCACAGCCCGAACGACTTCATTTGATCAGGGACAAACCAGACGAAACGGCGGGAACGGGATAAAATGATCCCAAGTGGTTGACATTTTTCATCCACCCCCGGGGCTCCGTGCCACATCATTGTCGGGCGTGCATGGATGCGTCTATAACCCATCGACAACCCGAGGAACTACCGCATGACCGACACCGCACGCTGCATCGCCGTCGACTGGGGCACCACCAGCCTACGTGCGACCCTGCTCGGATCAGGCGGTCAGGCCTTAGACCGGGTCGCCAGGCCGAAGGGCATCCTGGCAGTCACGGATGGCGACTTCACGGGCGAGTTGGACGCAGCCTGCGGTGCCTGGCGGCAGGAGCACCCAGATATCGCCGTACTCATGTCCGGGATGATCGGCGCACAGCAAGGCTGGGTAGAAGCGCCATACCTGGAAGCCCCCTGTGATCTGGAAGCCCTGATCGCCGCCATGATCACCGTGCCTGGGGACGGCACGGTCCGCATCATGCCCGGGGTTCGCGCGCGCACGGCGGACGGCGCGCCAGAAATCATGCGCGGCGAGGAAACCCAGATTGGCGGCGTGATTACCGCCAATGGCGTGACTGAAGGCCTTTTTTGCATACCAGGGACGCATTCGAAATGGATTCGCGTGCGGGATGGCCGCATCGACGATTTCGCAACCTTCATGACTGGCGAGGTATTCGCCGTCCTCAAGGATCATTCGATCCTGGGCCGACTGATGGAGCCGGAAGATACATTCGACGCGGACACCTTCATCCAGGGTCTAGAACGGGCCCGGGAGGCCGGCGGCCTTTTGCACCGCCTATTCTCGGCCCGGACGCTAGGCATCTCGAACGAAATGTCGAAACCGGGACTAGCCTCGTTCTTATCCGGGCAGCTGATTGGCGCGGAAATCATGGGCGCTAGGGCATTGTATGGCGGCGCCGATACCATCCAGGTTCTTACCACTGGGGCGATCTCCGAACCCTATGCCCTTGCTTTCAATTGGGCGAATATCTCCACCGTCACGCGTGACGCCGAAGCGGCTGCGCTAGCCGGACTTTGGGCCGCTGCCGAACATTTCAGCAAATCATAAGGAAGATAGAGATGCCGACTTTTGCCGACGCCCTTGCCCAATGCCCTCTGGTGGCGATCCTCCGCGGCATTCAGCCAGATGAGGCAGTGGACGTCGGCTTGGCCCTGATCGCGGCGGGCTTCACCTTGATCGAGGTTCCGTTGAATTCGCCAGAGCCGCTGGTCTCAATCGCCCATCTGCGTGAGGCCTGCGAGGGCCGTGCGGTCATTGGCGCGGGTACGGTGCTTACAAAGAACGCGGTCGCAGAGGTGGCTGAGGCGGGCGGGGAGATAATAATTTCGCCTAATGCGAATATGGACGTCATCGTCGCAACCAAACGTCAGGGCTTGGTGTCCTTGCCCGGCATTGCTACTCCGACGGAGGCCTTCGCTGCCCTGGACGCCGGTGCCGACGCCTTAAAGCTGTTCCCGGCGGAAGGTTTAACGCCGGCCATTTTGAAGGCTATACGCGCTGTATTGCCAGCTGACGTACCCGTGCTTCCCGTAGGCGGCATTGGCGCAGACAACATGGCGGCCTACGTAGCCGCCGGCGCGCAGGGGTTCGGCATGGGAACGTCGCTTTACAAACCCGGGAAGGCGGCCGCCGATGTGAGCCGCGACGGCCGCGAAGTCATTGCCGCTTGGAAGGCCTGCCGGGCAACCGTTTGACGACCAACACCCGTTGGCCTACTCCTCGGATAACATTTCCTCATACGAAGGCATTCACTTGTTCTTCAACCGCGGCCCCTAGACGCCGATGGTGTAGCCACCGTTTACAGACACGTGCTGACCGGTGATATAGCTGGCCGCCTGCGACAGCAAGAAGCATACGGGCTGGCAGACCTCCTCTGGGTCGGAGAACCGGCCCATGGGGACCTGAGCCAAGATACGGTCGCGGAACTTATCGGAACGGATGGTTTCGGTCATCTCCGTCTCGACAACACCGAAGCAGACAGAATTCACACGCACCTGATTAGCCGCCCATTCACGGGCCGCGCTCATGGTGATACCCATGACGCCGGACTTGGCAGCGCCGTAATTGATCTGGCCGATAGTGCCGCGCCTGCCAGCGTCGGATGAGATGTTAACGATGGACGCCGGACTCGTGTCCCCGTCCTCATGGCGCTGATACATGTGGCGGCCCACCGCCTGCAGACAGTAGAAGACGCCGGACAGGTTGACGTCAATAACCTCCTGCCAGGTATCGATAGGCATCTTGTTGATCATCGCGGCGCGGACTATGCCAGCGTTGTTAACCAGGCCGTGAATGGCGCCGTTCTTAGTGACCGCGTTAGCTACCATGCCCTGAACAAAACCCGGATCAGCGACGGAACCGATATGGACCTCCGCCTTATCAGCGCCAAGGTCGTCTGCCAGGGCGTTTATCTTTTCCGCCTGTACGTCAACCAGGATCACCCTGGCGCCCAGATCCGCGGAGAGACGCGCTACAGCCTCGCCAATACCTTGGCCGGCGCCAGTGACGATAATGTTGTGGCCTTCAAGGCTCATAGGATTCGACATTTTGCTTTCCTTCTCAATTACGATGCCTTGGTCACGTTCTTGGCAATGAGATCGTCGATCTCATCGGCCGAATATCCGGCTTCTGCCAGTATCTCGCGGCTTTGTTCGCCGAGAAGCGGCGGCATGTCACGTATCGTCGACGGTGTTTTCGAATAGCGGAATGGTGGATCGGTAAACCGGAGTTTACCTTCCGTCGGATGATCAACGCTATGCCAGAAACCGGTGGCGTTAAGCTGTTCGTCATCCAACAAGTCTTCCTTAGTCTTTACCATCATCGCTGGGATGTTGGCGGCGTCCAACTGCGCGATCCAATCGTTTAATGTTCGGGTCGAAACGATTTCGTTGAGGGTCGCGTAGACCTTCTTAGAATTGTTGAGCCGGTTCGAATAGGTCTGGAAATCCGGGTCGTCGAGAAATTCCTCGCGGCCCGCCAGTTTGAAGAAGTCGATCCAGTTCTTATCCGTGTAGGGGAGAACCGTCAAATAACCGCCGTCACTGGTCTGATACGGCCGGCGTTCGATGTTCATAATCCGCTCATAGCCCATTTGCGCGATGGGGGGATCGAAGGTTGCGCCGTAGAGGTGTTCAATCATGGCGTAGTCTACCATGGTCTCGAACATGGGCACCTCGACCGCCTGCCCACCGCCGCCACGTTCGCGACACACGAGTGCGGCGAGGATAGCCGAGAACACCGCATAGGAAGATGTCTTATCGGCAATCAGGCTTGGTACGTAACGAGGCTGGTCGGAAATCAGCTCCTGCATGTCACAGTAGCCAGCGGCTGTTTGAATGATATCGTCGTAGGCAGGCTTGTTGGCCCAAGGCCCGTCGGCGCGAAAGCCGTAGGCGCCGCAATACACCAGTTCAGGGTTGGCGTCCTTAAAAGTCTCGTATCCGAGGTTAAACTTATTTATCACTTTGGGCCGGAAGTTGTGCATGAAGACATCCGCCGAATCGATCAAGCGGCGAAGCGCCGACAAACCCTCATCTTGGGTCAGGTCCAACACGACCGAGCGTTTGTTACGGTTTGACGTCAGGTAACAAGCCGCCATGCCCTTGTTACGGCCCGGCCCCATGCCACGGCTGATGTCGCCGCCACGGGTTTCGACCTTAATCACATCCGCACCCATGTCGCCCATCATCTGCGCCGCCCACGGCCCCATGATGACGGTAGTCAGATCAACGACGCGGATGCCTTCTAGTGTTCCGACCATGCTTATCCCCGTTCCTTAACTTGTTTGGCGAGCGCCAGTACATTGCGTGCCTGCTTCAGGTGCGGCATGTCCAGCATCTTGCCGTCCAGGCCGACCGTTCCCATTCCCGGGTTCTGTTCAAACAGGTCGATGACCTTTTGGGAATAGGCGATTTCATCTTCCGAAGGGGTAAATGCCCGGTTGATAATATCAGACTGGTCGGGATGGATGGCGATCTTACCAATGAATCCGGTGCGCCGGTCGCGCAGGCAGTCATTTTTAAGACCTTCCAGGTCCCGAAAATTGACCCACACACAGCCCACGGGCTGCGCGTCAATGGCCCGGGCGGTCGCCAAGCACATGGACTTAGCATAAAGATACGGATCGTCGTAGTCGCCAGACGTTGGATGCTGATTGTCGCTGGCGCCCAAGGCCGCAGCCAGGTCTTCGCCGCCCCATGTGAGCGCCGTCAGACGATTGGTGACATTGTCCAAATACGTGTGAAAGGTCAGCAATGAAGCCGCCGTTTCAGTCGCAACGCTGAGGATTTTAGTCGACCCCAGGCCCAAACCCTCGCGAGCTTCTAGGGCAAGCAGGAAATCAGCCATGCGATTCACCTCAGCTGCCGAATACACCTTTGGCAACACGATCCCATCTGGCGCGCCGCGCATGACCGCCGCCAGGTCGGGCAGGGAAAAACCATGGTCCAAGGGGTTAACTCGAACCCATAGCTTTTGCCGTGAGCGATCGGGGTTGTCCTTGAGAAAGGCACAGGTCATCGCCCGAGCCTGGTCCTGGCGGTCATCGGAAACGGCGTCCTCCAGATCGAGAATAAGCGCGTCAGCCGAGTTACCACGCCCCTTCGCCAGCTTACGTTCGCTGTCGCCCGGGACGAAAAGCCAGGAGCGAATGATCATGCGTCGTGCTCCTTTTTCTTCATGAGGCCGGTCCGTACGCAATACGTGACTTCCTCATCCCGCTGATTAAAGCCGAAGTGCTCGAAGGTGATGATTCCTGTGGTTGGCCTAGACGCACTCTCGCGCATATCCTTGATGCGAGTCATGACGTGGATCGTGTCGCCGTGGAACACGGGGTTCTTGAAGCGCACGTCAGTCATTCCGAGGTTACCAAGCGTCGTGCCCAACGTCGTGTCGGCAACTGTCACGCCGATGACCAAACCCAGCGTGAACAGGGAATTAACCAGACGTTGTCCATAGAAAGTATTTCTCGAGTACTCTTCATCCAGGTGTAATGGCTGGGGATTGTGGGTCATGGCGCAGAACATAATGTTGTCCATCTCCGTGACCGTGCGGGTCAGGGCATGTTTGAACTCCATGCCAATCTCAAATTCCTCATAATACAGACCTGACATCTTAGTTTCCTCTCGTATCCGTTCAATTTGCGGGTGCCTGCGTGACACCGTCCGCCATTAAGGCCGCGATCTCGTCGTCACCATAGCCGTATTCCCCAAGGACCTCGGCACTGTGTTCGCCGAGCCGCGGCGCATGACGCGAGGGCGCCGGTTGGGTTTCCGTCCAAGAACTGGGCACGCCGATAGATCGCAGCTTGCCCTCGCTTGGATGATCGATTTCGCCAAAGAACCCGGTCGCGGCCAATTGCGGGTCCTCAATCAAGGTCTCCAGCGTGTGCAAAGGCATGGCCGGAATGTCCGCGCCATTAAAAAGGTCCATCCACCACGTCGTGGTGCGCGTCAACAACAGCGCCGCCAGCTCGGTGTAGATTTCGGTGATATTAGCCGAGCGCGCCTCCATATTTGCGTAGCGTGGATCGTCCCGGAAATGACAATCCTCACCCAGAGCCACGGCAAAGGATTGCCAGTGCCGGTCCGTGTACACCATAACGCAGACATAGCCGTCCTTAGTCGGGTAGGGCTTGCGGTTCGGGTTCAACATACGTTTGTATCCAGCCGGACCCAACGGCGGATCGAAGGTCTCGCCGCCTAAATGATCACCAAGAACAAAACTGGTCAGCATCTCGAACATGGGGATGTCGATGCGTTGACCTCGGCCCGTGCGGACTTGATGCACGAGCGCGGCGTTGATCTCTCCCACGGCCCAAAGCGCGACACCCCGATCGGCGATGGCGGTGGGGCAATAGGCAGGCTCGCGCCCATCTACCATGTGCGCCAACCAGGGAATACCGACAGCACCCTGGGTTAGGTCGTCGAATGCCGGCTGGCCGGCATAGGGCCCCTCTTCCTTGTAACCGTAGAGGCCCACATAGATGATACGCGGATTGACCTCAGCAACGTCTTTATAGGCGAGGCCTAGGCGTTGCATGGATTGCGGCCGGCGATTGTAAAGCAGCACATCGGCGTCAGCGATCATCCGATGCATCGCCGCAAGCCCTCCCGGTTTCTTCACGTCCAGAACGATGCTCCGCTTCGAGCGGTTACAGTTTAAGAAGATCGCGCCCATGCCTGGGTTGCGGGCCGGCCCGATATTGCGTACTGGATCGCCCCCCGGCGCCTCAACCTTTATTACGTCGGCACCCTGATCTCCCAAGATCTGCGTCGCGTAGGGCGCCATCAGCATATTCGAGAAATCGACGACTTTCACGCCATCCAAGGGCCGTCCCATATTCCCCTCTTATCCTTTTTTTATCGGGTCAAGCCGGCCGGAAAACCGGAAGCGAATGACCGCCCTCCGTGTCGCGAAACACCACTTCCACGGTCTGCCCCACGGCGACGCCATCAACATCGCATTCTACGATGTTCGACAGCATCGTGACGCCCTCTTCCAGTGTCACATAGGCGATGACGTAGGGCGTCTCTGTGCGGCGCATCACCGAATAGGTGTAGATGGTACCCTTCCCGCTGGCCTCGACCCAGTCCGTATCGCTACTCAGGCAATGCGGGCAAATCGTGCGGGGATAATAATGGAGCTTGCCACACGCCTTACAGGTCTTGACCAAGAGCTTTCCGTTCTTAGCGCTCTCCCAGTAGACCGCCGTTTCCATGTTGATATCGGGATCGGAGTAAGTCCGCTCCATCTGGCTCATGCGTCGTTCCTCCCCAAGATGACAGTGGCACTGCCACTGCGAGTACCGATCTGACCACCGGTGCCGTGTGCGAGCGCCAACGTGCAGTCCGGCACCTGAACCGCTGGGTGGGCCTCACCGCGCAATTGGCGCACGGCCTCAATCACCTTGGTCATCGAGCCTCGGTTGCTCGGATGATTGTTGCAAAGGCCGCCACCGTCCGTATTGAATGGAAGTTTTCCGATCCCCGAAATCAAGTTACCGTCGGAAACAAACTTGCCACCCTCGCCTCTCTCACAGAAACCAAGATCCTCCAAAGTAATCAAGACCGTGATGGTGAAACTGTCGTAGATCGAAGCGTAGTCCATATCAGCGGGCGTCAGGTTCGCTTCCTCGAAGGCGATGCGCCCCGACGTCACACCGGCCGTATAGGTGAGGTCCACTTGGCCTGCATTCAGGTGTTTGATCGCTTCCCCTTGGCCTAACACCTTGACGGAACGATTACCCAGGGATTTGGCGATTTCCGGGCTGACCATGACGAGGGCGCCACCGCCGTCGCTGATCACACAGCAGTCGAGCCGGTGCAGGGGATCGGCAATCATCGGTGAATTGACCACGTCTTCCACCGTGACCACAGCACGGAGCACGGCGTGCTCGTTATGTTGCGCGTGATGAGATGCTGCGACCTTAATCCAGGCCAGTTGCTCGGACGTGGTGCCGAACTCGTGCATGTGGCGCATGGCAACCATGGCGTAGGTGTTTACTACCGCCGGGCCATAGGACATCTCAAAGCCCGCCTCGGGCGGTCCACCATATGTACGCGCCCCCAAGGTCTTCAAACCTTCGGCGCGCGGTCGTCCAGCAAGCGAGATAAGCGCCACGCTGCACTTCCCGTCCGCAATAGCCTGAGCCGCATGGCCAACGTGTACGATGTAACTGGACCCGCCTGTCTCCGTACAGTCCGTATACTTCAGGTCCAAGCCGATATATTCGGCCATGGAAATGCCACCCAGGCCGGGTCCGGTGCCGTCGCAGAAGAAGCCATCGACATCGTCCTTGGTCAGGCCCGCATCGGCCAGCGCGCCGGCAGCCAATTCCGCGTGCAACTGCGGGATCGTCTTGTCAACGGCCTTGCGCGTCGGATGCTCGTACACCCCCGCGATGTAGGCCTTGGTTGGTCGCGCCATGGGTCCACCTCTCGATCGTTGTTCTTCTGGATCAATAACTCCTCGGTAGGCCTAGGGCCTTCTCGGCCAGGTAACTCAGGATTAATTGAGGGCTGACCGGTGCAAGCCGGTGAATTAAGCTTTCGCGTAGATACCTCTCGACATGGTATTCTTTTGCGTATCCCATGCCGCCGTGGGTCATTACAGCGTTGGTGCAGGCCTTAAAGGTGGCTTCCGCGCCCAGGTATTTAGCCGCGTTAGCCTCAAGCCCGCAATCTTCGCCGTTGTCGTATTTAGTAGCGGCATTGAAAGCCATCATGTGAGCGGCCTCCAGTTCCGCCCAAGAAATCGCCAAAGGGTGCTGGATCGCCTGATTCATGCCAATGGGTCGGTCAAAGACGATGCGCTCCTTGGCGTATTTGGCAGCCTTCCGAAGCGCGCAACGGCCTAGACCGACCATGGATGCAGCGATCAGAATACGTTCCGCGTTAAGTCCGTGCAGCAAGTAGCGAAAGCCCTTCCCTTCCTCTCCGATCAGGTGCTCCTTTGGGATCGGCAGGCCGTCGATAAAGAGCTCGTTCGAGTCAACGCACTTCCGCCCCATTTTGTCGATGACGCGGATGTCGCAGTAATCGCGATTCAGATCTGTATAGAACAGCGACAGACCGTCGATCGGCTTCTTCGTCTCGGAGATGTCCTTGGTCCGAGCGATCAACAGCATCTTGTTCGAGACCTGGGCCGTCGAGGTCCAGATTTTCTCCCCGTTGACGATATACTTCTCACCATCCCACTTGGCTCGTGTTTTCAGACGTGTCGTGTCGAGGCCCGTGTTCGGTTCGGTAACAGCAAAACACGCAACATCCTGACGCTTAATGATTGGTGGCAGCCATTCGCGCTTCTGTTCCTCGGTGCCGAAAACAACCACCGGATGGAGCCCAAAGATACCTATGACAATAGCCGCAAAGCCGGCATTTCCAGCCCCTGACTCGGTTATCGTTTGGGCCAAGATGGCGGCTTCGGTAATACCGAGGCCGCTGCCGCCGTATTCCTCTGGCATGGCGATGCCCATCCAGCCATTGTCAGCAATGGCACGGCAAAATTCTTCCGGAAATTCGCCAGATGAATCGCGCTCCAGCCAATACTGATCATCAAACTGCTCCAGAAGCTTGGCAACGCTTTCCTTGATTTGACATTGAGTTTCAGAGAGCTCCATGTTCACGGCTCGATCTCCTCAGGTATTGCTGATCACGGCTTCCAGCCGCCGGATAGTTGTGTAAATTCGGCGACAGGAGTCAACGGTTCAGAGTTTTGGCCGTTGAAATATCAAGTTTTGAATAATGAAATCGGAGGCGGCGCAACTTAGACGCCCAGCTTATTTCCTAAGAAATCTTTCTGTTCTAATAACTCTGGTGAAGTCCCTTCCCATACTATGCGTCCTTTTTCGATTACATAATGCATGTCTGCAATGCGAGCTAAGTCGTTTACATTCTTATCTACGACTAAAATTGAAATCCCTTCCTCTTTCAATTGGTTGAGGCATCTCCAGATCTCACTTCGAACTAATGGCGCTAAACCTTCTGTGGCTTCATCGAGCAGTAGAATCTTTGGATTAGTCATAAGTGAACGACCAATGGCTAACATCTGTTGTTCTCCGCCGGACAATAAATTTGCCATGTTGTCTATACGTGCGGATAATAGGGGAAACAAATTGAGTATTTTTTCCAGGTTCCACGGATTTGCGTGTTTATTTCTGTTTGCCGCAATGGCCACAAGATTTTCTCGGACAGTTAAATTTGGGAAAACTTGCCGGCCCTCGGGAACCAAAGCAATTCCCATTCTGTTTATTTCGAAACTTTCGAGATCATTGATGGGCTGATTTTCGAGAAAAATTTCACCTCTAGTAATTTTCGTTATTCCCATAATTGAGTTTATAGAGGTAGTTTTACCCATACCATTACGCCCAATTAACGTAACTACTTCGCCGCTCTTAACGCTTAGAGAAACTCCAAATAACGCTTGGCTTGCTCCGTAATGGCTTTCAATACCGCGGACCGCTAACAATTGAGGTCTCCCTCCGTGCCGAGATAGGCTTCTCGCACTCTTTCATCTGTCTTTATGCTTTGAGGGGAACCGCTTGCTATAGCCCGACCGTAAACGAGTACGGTTATACGGTCGGCAAGTGCGAACACTACATCCATGTCATGCTCTATCAGCAGTATCGTTTTTCTTTTCTTTAATTTTTGCAGGATTTTCAGTATTTTGTCTCCTTCCTCCGTACCCATACCTGCCATCGGCTCGTCTAATAATAAAAGATGTGGTTGGGTGGCTAAAGCCATCGCTATCTCTAATTGACGGTGCTCACCATGAGAAAGGTTTTGTACTTTTTCAAATTCTCGCCCCTCGAGTCCGACTTCCTTTAAGGCATCTATCGCCGATTGTCGTAGATCACGGTCATCACGTGCAGGTTTCCAGAATTTATAGGCATGTCCGTCGTTCGCCTGCGTTGCAAGGGCAACATTATCGATTACATCCATTCCCTGCATTAAGCTGGTTATCTGAAATGAACGAGCTATACCTAAGTGGCTCCTTTTAAATGGTGGGAGCATTGTAATGTTTTTATTTTGAAATAAAATTCGTCCATTATCAGGAAATATTTCTCCTGAAAGCTGAGCGATGAGTGTGGTCTTTCCAGCTCCATTGGGACCAATAATCGCGTGCAATTCTCCTTGCTCTACGTCTAAACTTAAATCATCTGTTGCGACAACGCCCCCAAAGGTTTTGGATAGGTTGGAAATGCTAAGGATAGTCTGTCTCATTTAGATAAGCCTATTTTAGAGAGCAAACCATCAATGCCACCTCGCGCGAAAAGGACAACAAGTATAAGTAAAGCGCCAAAGAAAAAATGCCAGTAAGTTGTAATACTGGAAAGCCACTCTTCCAAAAGAACAAAACTTGCGGCCCCCCATAAAGGTCCCAGAAGTGCCCCAGATCCACCCAAAAGAACCATGAAAATTAGTTCGCCAGATGCTGTCCAGTCCATCATTTCTGGGCTGATAAAATTTGTGAAATTTCCCAACAAGGCCCCAGCATAACCGCACAGGCAACCGGACAGTACATAACAAACAAGCTTATATCTATATGTGTTGTAACCGATCGACTGCATTCTTCTCTCGTTGCTCTTAGATCCAGAAATTACCATCCCAAAACGAGATTCCATGATCCGTTTAACAATAAAAAGTGAGATTAGAAGAGATACAAAGACAAAATAATAAAGAGTAACGGTATCTTCGAGATCAAAAAAATTTCCAAAAGTGCTTCTTGTGTCGATCACTAAACCGTCGTCGCCGCCGTATTCTTCAATGCTTACAATGCCAAAAAATGCCATTTGTGTGAACGCCATGGTTATCATGATGAAATAAACGCCCTTTGTTCTCAGGGAAACTGCACCAGTTAGAAGGGCAAAAACCCCAGAAACAAAAACAGCTGTAATTATTTGAAATAGACCATCATAGATTTCATAGTAGGCTGGTATTCCGACGCTATAAGCTCCTATACCCAGGTACGCTGCATGACCAAAGCTTATCATTCCTCCATGACCAAGGATTAGATTAAGGCTCACTGCAGCAATAGCTAAAATCATTAATCTATTGGCAAGATCTAAATAGAAATCATCCCCAGTCATTTCGACATATAAAGGAAGTAGGGCAAGGAGACCCACTGAAATTATAAAGGCAAAATTGAAGGATTTTCTTGTAAGAAGGTTGCGCATACGATCAGCGCCCTTTTGGCGGGAAAAGCCCTTGCGGTCTAAATGCAAGAATTGTCGCCATTAGAATGTATATTGCCATTGCGGATAGGGCTGGGGCAGCGGTTTCAGCGCTTTCCTCCGATACAATAATTTTTAATAAAGTATCGAGAAATGACCTACCCATAGTGTCAATAAGTCCTACCAAAATGGCAGCTAAGAACGCACCTTTGATTGAACCGATACCGCCGATAATGATCACCACAAACGCTACGATGATTATCTCATTACCCATTCCAATACTAGCCTCAGTTATTGGTGAAATCATCATCCCAGCGAAACCTGCCATAGCTGCTCCGACAGCAAATACTATCGTAAAAAGAGATTTAATATCGATACCGTGAGCAGATACCATCTGTCTGTTTGAAGCGCCTGCTCGAATTAGCATCCCCGTTTTTGTATGAGAAATTATAAAATAAAGACCAAAAGCTATAAGTAGCCCCGCCAATATTATAGAAAGGCGAAATGTAGGAAATTCCACACCAGGTAGAATAGCAAGCCGTCCATCTAAAAAAGCCGGGAGTTCTATCGCTTTTCCTTCTGGTCCCCAAAAAAAATGTACCATCGTATCAAAGCACAAAATAAGCCCAAATGTTGCCAGGACGTGATCAAGATGATCTTTGGAATAAAGGCGTCGAATGATTGAAACTTCAAGAATAGCACCAGCTGCTGCTGTCACTGGAATAGCTATTGCTATGCCTAAGAGAAAAGAACCGGTGACTTCACTTAGGCTCGCGCAAAAGTAGGCGCCTATCATATAAAGAGCACCATGGGCTAAATTAACAAAGTCCATAATGCCAAAAACAAGTGTCAAACCGGAGGCCAACAAAAACAAGAGAAGGCCAAGCTGAAGGCCATTTAGCAGTTGAGTGATTATTAACACCCAATCCATAGCCTACATCCTATCAAATTTACTTTTCATATTAAACTCCTTACAAAAGTTCTAATTCGGAGCTTTTAAAAGATACGGCGGGAGATATATCCCGCCGTATCTGAAATTCTGCAGAGAACAATAGACTACATTGAGCAGTCCTTTGCATATGTATCTTGATGATTTTTCAGAACAACCTCTTGCACTGACGTAGTCCAAACTCCTTCCGAGTCTTTTACAACTTTCCTCGAATAGAAGTTTTGTATCGGAAAATGGTTATTCCCATAGGAGAATTTTCCACGAACGGATGGAAAATTAGCGGCTTTCATTGCTGCTCTCATTCCATCCATATTCGATAGGTCACCTTTTACCGATTCGACAGCGCTTTTTATTAGAAATATTGTATCGTAGGACTGCGCTGCATAGAAAGATGGATACCGGCCGTACTTCTTCTTAAAGCCTGAAACAAACTTTTTATTTTGTGGGGTATCTAAATCGGGCGCCCAAAATTGCGTCATTACTGATCCCATTACCCCGCTCATTTTTGCTTTTTGGAGTTTGGGTAAGGCTATGGAATCAACTGTGAAGACTGAGTACAGCGGTATCTTTCCCTGGAGGCCAGCTTGTGCATATTGCTTGATGAATGCGCCACCTGCTTTACCAGGATAAAAAACGAAAATACCTTCAGCCCCAGACGCTTTTGCTTTCGCTAACTCAGCTGAAAAATCAAGCTGAGCATCCTTACCCCACTTTGTAAGGTCCTTTCCAACTATCTTTCCCTTAAACGTTCTGGTTACTCCAGCAACCATATTTTTCCCGGCGGCATAGTTGGGCGCCATAACGTAGAGTGATCCAACATTGTTTAAATTAAGCACTTCTCCCATTGCCATAGGCGTTTGGTCGTTTTGCCAGGAGGTAGAGAAAAAGTTTTTATGGCATAGTTTTCCAGCCATTTGCGAAGGTCCGGCATTTGAGCTAATTAGAAATTTTCCCGCCCCTAGAGCGGATTTTTGGGAAGCAAGAAGGACATGCGACCAAATAAACCCAGTTACGAATTGTACCTTGTCCTGCTTTACTAATTTGTCTGTTTTCTGTTTTCCTATAGCTGGTTTAAAACCGTCATCTTCAATAATTAACTCAACATCACGGCCAGCCATCTTCCCGCCAATATCTTCCATGGCTAGGTTCACTGCGTCTACCATATCTCTTCCAATTACTCCGGCAGGCGTAGTGATGGTAGTAACAAAGCCAATTTTGACTTTTTCAGCAGCCGCGGCGGATCCCATAACCATCAATCCCGCGGATGCAAGAAGTAAAACCTTTTTGAACATTCTAAAATCCTCCCATATTCAATTGGCATGATGCCGAAAATTTTTGGAAATTCAATACTACAGCGTACCAATCTTGATTTTTACCTGAGCACCGATGGCAAACGTGGTCGGCGTCTCGTGGGCTCCGACAATAAACCGCACAAGAAGCGGGTGGTTTAAGTCAATAGTTGCGAGTTAAAGTGCGGTCATCATGAAAATTGACATCAAAAATAAGGTTAACGACGATTTCCAAAGGATCGCTGCGGCGATTCATTACCTAGTCGATCGCCAGGAGGACCAACCGAAGCTAGACGACGTCGCCGCCGTCGTCGGCCTGAGCCCGCATCATTTTCAGCGCGTCTTCACCCGCTGGGCGGGCCTTAGCCCGAAAAAATTCCTCAAGCACATAACCCTAGACGCCGCCAAGAACCGCCTAGACGCCTCATTGAGCGTTATGGACGCGGCTTTTGATGTTGGCCTTTCTGGAGCCAGTCGGCTTCACGACCTATTTGTCACCGTCGATGCGGTAACGCCCGGAGAATACAAGAGCCAGGGCAACGGCATGGTCTTTAAATATGGATTTCATCCTAGTCTGTTTGGCGAGGTCATTGTCGTCGTCAGCGAACGCGGTCTTGCCGGACTCGGCTTCACAACAGAAATAGGGCGCACGCAAGCCCTGGCCGAACAAAATAACGGCTGGGACCGGGCCACTTGGAAGCACGACCAAAAGGTTACCAACAGCTACGCGGAACAGGTTTTCTCCGGCGCACCGAACCCAACTGTGCCCCTGTCGGTGCTCATGCGCGGCACCCCCTTCCAGATCAAGGTCTGGGAGGCCCTATTGCGCATTCCCAGCGGGAAAGTGATTTCCTACGGTGTCCTGGCAAACCGTCTCGGACAGCCCACTGCGGCCCGGGCCGTCGGCACCGCCTGCGGAGCGAACCGGGTGGGTTTCCTAATCCCTTGCCATCGGGTAATCCGCGAAACAGGCGCCATCACGGGGTATCGCTGGGGTGCGGACCGCAAGCACGCCATGCTAGCTTGGGAAGCGGCGAAGGCAGAGGAAACGGCCTAGCCTCGTGTCCTTACTGTCCCGGCTAGGAGGCAGAGAATTTTGAACATCATGGTCGCGCCCACGAGAGCCGTATTGCCCGTCGGATTGAATGGCGGAGCCACCTCGACCACGTCGCCGCCAACCAGGCTGAGGCCACCAAGCCCACGCAGCAGTTTCTGCGCCTCGACCGTTGTGATACCGCCGACCTCGGGCGTGCCGGTCACCGGTGGGCGCTTGGAGGTCAACGGCCGCATGAAGGTTTTCCAAAGATTTATACCGGTTTAGGATTAGAGCATGGATACCGTCTTTGACATCCTCTGTTCGCACCTGAACGATCCAGAAATCAGCTGGTCCATAGGGACCTTCGGGGCGATCGCTGAATTTCATCGGGACACGAACGAAGCGGCGGAGATCGATCTTTCTTCAGATCACGGCCGGGTCCGCACGGCGCGCGGCGCCATCACTATCATGCGCGATCCGCTAGCGCGTCTTGTCCCCTATGAAACAGTCTCCTCCGTGCCCACGGCCTGGAGCCAGGGGGTCATGGTCTGCCTGCCGAACGATACGGCCGCGTTAACCACCCGCGCCGGGGTCGCCGGCTTGGGCTCGGATGACGATGCCTTGATGCCGGCGTCGGGCGCGCATCTCTATGATCTCGGTTTCGGTTTCCACCATATCGAGGCCTGCGTGCGGACCGCTGATCCTGACCTTCGCGATGCCTTGGAGGATGCCGCCGGCACCCCTTTTCTCGAGCTTCCAATAACCGTCGTTCAGGCCCTGAAGACCGCTAACCCAGTCCGTGTGTTCCGCTCCCGATTGGGCCGGATCGAGGTGGCCCAAGCGATCCCCGACAGCGACGGAGTGACGCCCATGGGCCCGCACACGCATGTCTTGCCAGACCTGTTGGGCCGAAAACGCGAGCAGGCTGCGAACATCCCCGTCCCAGACGGCTGGGCCATGGCGCTAGCCTTCTATCCTCCGCATCCCATGCGCACCGCCGACGGGAGTCTCAGACCGTTCGACAAGATTACCTTCGATGCCTTCCAAACGCTGATCGAGGATCACGCCCCGGCCAATCTGTCGGCAGCAAAACACGCGGCCTGGCAGTTCCTGGATTCAGACGCGTCGGCCACACCGGATGCCGTCCCCATAACCCGTCACGCACGCACCGCATTTCGCGTCGCGCTCCGTCAATGGGAACATTTACATGGGGTGAGCACCGCTTCTATAGCTTGGCGGCAGCTGTGCGATCCGACGGGCCAACCGGCGGAGGCTGATATCCGACCGCGGCACGAAGCGGACACCTGAGCCTTCGCGCCCGTTTCGCGGATCAAAAAAGACAAAATCGTCGCCACCACGCAACTAGGGGGAAACACCCAGAACGCGCCGCTATAGGCGGCCTGATCATAGACGCGGATTCCGTCGGCCATGCCAACACGCGGCGCGGACCCCAGCGGTCCACAGCCAGACCCACCGTGATCGGTACAACCACTTATGACCAGAAGTAAAAGGCGGAAAGATTGCTAAGGGAGGCCGCGGTTACGTCGAAATCCCGCATCAGTTTCGTATCAATGACGCTGGGCGCCGTGCGCTGACCCAAGACATAGAAGAACAAGCTGTAACCCGCCGCCAGCATCAACCATGGGTGGAGCGGATGCATATCCGGCGGGAAATTGTGTTGTTCATCCGGATGTCATCCGTTTTACGCCAAGAGCGGGTCGCCAAGCCCGAATGCCCATGGTACTCTCCGCGCCGACCGGAGGAGGACACCCAATAATGCGCTACTTACATACCATGGTGCGGGTCACGGACATCGACGCATCGCTGAATTTCTATTGCAATCTCTTGGGTCTGAAGGAGATGCGCCGCATCGACCGCCCGGAGCACAAATATTCACTGGTCTTCGTCGCCGCGGAGCAAACGCCCGACGCGGAAATCGAGCTCACCTACAATCACGATCCCGAGGAATACGCGGGCGGACGTAATTTCGGCCACCTCGCCTTCCGGGTCGATAATATTTATGAGAGTTGCCAGAATCTCATGGACGGCGGCGTCACCATTAATCGCCCACCCCGGGACGGTCGCATGGCTTTCGTGCGTTCACCCGACGGTATTTCCATCGAACTCCTACAAGAAGGCGAACCGCTGAAGCCCGCCGAACCCTGGGCGTCTATGGAGAACACCGGGGAGTGGTAGGCGACGATCGCATAGACTGCTCAGACGAATAGCCAAGGCCCCCTTGGTAACGTCAATCGGATACAAGCTGTGAGCGCCCAACTTGCGGCGACGACAAAAAAGGACGGCTCTCAATTTCGACACATGTGCCCATGGCTGATGCACGGGTCACAGTTCAACCGCCCGTTGGCGGCACCTTGATCGGACCCAAGACGTCTTCGATCTTCTCACGGCTGGGTGCATCGCCCGGCGCGTAGTCCCTCATGGCCTCGACCACGTAAGCCAGAATCTCCGGCGTCGTGCCGCAGCAGCCGCCAACGATTCGCGCGCCGCAATCTCGTGCCAGTTTCGCGTAATCGGCCATCACCTCCTTGGTGCCAGAATACTGGACCTTGCCGTCCACCATCTGCGGCATGCCGCAGTTGCCCTTGGCAATGACCACATCGTCGTCGTGCGCAGCCTCACAAAGACCGACTACCGTATCGATGAGCATGGCTGGCCCGGCGCCGCAGTTGGCGCCGAAGGCGATCAAGCCCGGGTCGAAGTCATGAATGAAATCGAAGGCGCTTTGCGGCGTGTCACCCATCATGGTGCGGCTGGCCGTATCAAAGGTCATGGTGGACGCGACCGGAAGACCTGACTTCATGGCGCCTCTAATGGCCGCGCCCAATTCGTCAAAGGCGAAGATGGTCTCGATCCAGATGACGTCGCAGCCGCCTTCGGCCAGGACTTCCGCCTGCTTAGCGAAGGTCTCTTCCACGACGTCCGGCGTCAGGTCGCCGAAGGGCTCCATCATGCCGCCCGTCGGCCCCATGGAACCGGCGACCACCACCGGCCGGTTGGCGTCGTCCGCCACTTCGCGGGCCAGCTTCGCGCCGTTGACGTTAAGCTCTTTATACTTGTGATCCATCTTGTCGAGGATCAGCCGGTGCGGGTTTGACCCAAAGGTGTTGGTCAGGATGATGTCGGCGCCCGCATCCACGAAGGCCTGATAGAGGCTTTTAGGTTTCTCCGGATCGTCTATATTCCAAAGATCCGGCGGACTACCCGGTTTCAGGCCCAATTCAAAGGCGTTGGTTCCCGTGGCCCCGTCTGCCATCA
>CAJWVP010000001.1 GCA_913048145.1 uncultured Rhodospirillaceae bacterium | reverse complement strand
CCGGCACCGCCGGCAATAGCATCATCACCGGCACCGCCCTCGATGATATCGACGCATCATGAGCGACGTGCTTGCGAAAATCTGTGAAGACAAACGCCGGCATATTAAAGCCCAGCGTCGTGATCAACCACTTTCCGACTTGGAAGCCGCCGCGAAGTCCGCCGAACCGCCGCGCGGCTTTGCCCGGGCTCTACGCGACGCGACTGCGGCAGGACGCTACGGCCTGATCGCCGAAATAAAGAAGGCCTCGCCCTCGAAAGGCTTGATCCGCGCTGATTTCGATCCCGCGGCCCTGGCGCAAGCCTATGCGGCCGGCGGTGCATCGTGTCTGTCCGTGCTGACGGATATTCCTTATTTCCAGGGCGACGACAGCTATCTGGTTGCAGCGCGGGCGGTCGTTGATCTCCCGGTGCTGCGCAAGGATTTTATGCTCGACCCCTATCAGATCGTGGAATCCCGCAGCCTTGGCGCGGATTGTATCTTGTTGATCATGGCTGCCTTGGAAGACGGACAAGCTGAGGAATTGACGATGAGTGCTGCTGAGTTGGGCATGGATGTCCTAGCTGAGGTCCACGATGGTGCCGAACTGGAGCGCGCCTTGCGCCTACCGACGGAATTGATCGGTGTTAACAATCGCAATCTCAAAACCTTGGACGTCGATATCGCCATGACAGAGGCGCTTGCGGGTGCCGTTCCCGATGACCGGGTGTTGATCAGCGAGAGCGGTCTGTATACGCCCGCCCACTTGGTGCGGATGGCGGTGGTCGGCGCGCGATGCTTCTTGGTGGGCGAATCCCTGATGCGCCAAGATGACGTGGAGGCCGCGACACGATGCCTGTTGACCCAGGAGGCCGATGCAGCATGAGTGGGTTCACCCATCTGGATGACGAGGGTAATGCCGTAATGGTCGATGTTTCTGCGAAACCAGGAACCGAGCGCATTGCGACTGCCAAGGGGAGTGTCATCATGGCTCCTGAGACCATGGCGTTGATCGTTGCCGGCCAGGTCAAGAAAGGCGACGTGCTCTCCGTTGCGCAGCTCGCGGGGATCATGGGTGCGAAACGGACGCCGGACCTGGTTCCCCTATGCCACCCTCTCAACCTGACATCCGTGAAGGTTGATCTTATCTGTGATCCGGACCGCAATGCTGTGGATATCACGGCGTGCTGCAAGTTGACGGGCCAGACTGGTGTGGAGATGGAGGCACTCACGGCGGTCAGCGTGGCCGCCTTGACGGTGTATGACATGTGCAAGTCCGTGGATCGTGAAATGCGGATCTCTGACATTCGTCTTGTTCAGAAATCTGGCGGCAAATCAGGAACTTTCGAAGCCTCATGAGCGCGAAATCTGAGATGCTTAGCGTCGCCGAAGCCTTGGCGCGCGTGACGGGCGGGTTTGAGTTAATCGCGTCGGAGCATATTAGCCTGTCCGAAGCGTTAGGCCGCGTCTTGGCCGAAGACGTTGCCGCGCGTTTGACGCAACCGCCCATGGCCGTGTCGTCAATGGATGGCTATGCGGTGCGTACGGCCGATCTCCATATCGTTCCAAAAACGCTGACGCAGATCGGGAAATCGCAGGCTGGCGGCGGATTTGAGGGGACCGTGGGCGTCGACGAATGCACGAGGATCTTCACTGGCGCGCCAGTTCCTGATGGTGCGGACGCCGTTGTGATTCAAGAAGAGACTGATGTGGATGGGATGCAGGTTTCCATTAAGGAGAGCGTCAACACCGGCGCCTATATCCGTCCCGCTGGGCTGGATTTTCAAACAGGCGATGTGTTGTTGCAGGCCGGCAAGGTCCTTACCGCGCGGGATGTCGGTCTGGCGGCCTCCATGAATGTCCCATGGCTGCGCGTCCGTCGACGTCCGCGGGTTGCATTCATCGCCACAGGCGACGAAATCGTAATGCCGGGAGACCCCATGGGCGCGGACCAGATTATCAGTTCCAATAGCCTGGCGCTGGGCGCTTTTGTGCGGGTATTGGGCGGCACGCCGGTGAACCTGGGCATTGCTCAGGATACGGAGGCTTCGCTCCGCAAAGCGCTGGCCGGTGCCAAGGGTGCCGATGTGTTGGTAACCATTGGGGGTGCTTCGGTGGGGGATTATGACCTAGTGCGCCGTGTCCTGGGCGCCGAGGGATTGGATCTTAACTTCTACAAAGTCGCCATGCGGCCGGGCAAACCGCTGATCTTTGGAACCTGGGACGAGATTCCTCTGTTGGGGCTTCCGGGCAATCCGGTTTCCGCCGGCGTGACATCCGCGATTTTCCTTCGCGCGGCGATGGAAGTCATGTTGGGAACCGGTGACGGCGCGCTACGGACGGAAACGGTGCGTTTGGGGCGTGACTTGCCGCAGAACGGCATTCGCCAGGATTTCATGCGGGCAACCCTTCGCCACGATGCGGATGGGCAGTTGTGCGCCACCCCCTTCGAGCGTCAGGACAGCGCTATGATGGCGCGGTTTGCGGCCGCTGATTGCATGGTGATCCGTGCCCCCGAGGCCCCTGCCGCAAAAGCTGGTGATTTGGTCCTTATCACCCGGTTGGATGCGGGCATTTCTGGGTTTTGATCACCCTCGCCTGAGTGTACTGGTGACTGGTCGACCCTCGGGACACGCTATATTCGGAGAATTTTGTCTAATATCTGCGTATATATGAGAACTCTATTGACACTGTTCATGAACTTAAATAGAACATTTGAGGAATGTTGCTTTTGTTCTACTTTAATTTTCCCAATTTGCGCTCGCAATTTTGCCCGTGAGAGGAACAGCCCATGCTGACTCGCAAACAACATCAACTTCTGACTTTCATTCACCAAACGCTACGCGATACGGGAATTTCACCGTCCTATGACGAAATGAAAGAGGCCTTGGGACTGAAGTCGAAGTCGGGCATCCACCGTTTGATCACAGGATTGGAAGAACGCGGATCCATTCGCCGTTTGCCACATCGGGCCCGCGCTCTTGAGGTTTTGCGGTTGCCTGAAAATATGGATTATGCGCCGATCCTGCCGGCAAAACACTCGAGCGGGTTCACCCCGAATGTGATCCGCGGAGATTTCAAAGGGGATTTCACCTTGCCGGGAACCATGGTGACAGGGGATTCTGAAGCGATGCAACTGCCGCTGTATGGGCGCATTGCTGCGGGGACCCCCATTGAAGCGTTTCGCGATACTTCGCATACGGTCGATGTGCCCGCGGGTATGCTTGGCGCGGGATCTGAACATTACGCCTTGGAAGTGGAAGGCGATTCGATGATTGAAGCGGGCATTCACGATGGCGATACGGTGGTCATCGAGCGCTCAGATACGGCCAACAATGGCAGTATTGTCGTAGCTCTCTTGGAGAATACGGAAGTCACCTTGAAACGTCTGCGCAGCAAAGGCGCATCGATTGCCCTTGAACCCGCCAATAAGGCCTATGAGACCCGAATCTTTGGGCCTGATCAGGTTAAAATTCAGGGCCGGCTGGTTGGTTTGATGCGGAAGTATTAACAGGGGACCAAGTTTCCCCCCGCTGTCTGAGTGTCCTGGGCCGCTCGCCACTGGCCTCGAAGACACTGCGTATCAGAATGCTGGTTTCATCCATCCTCATCGCGTGGGCGATGTTCGCCATAAATCGAAGCGGGCTAAGGAGCGTGTGCTGCCGCGAGTCTGATGGATGGGAGCGAGGGTGACAACAAGACCGACCCGACCATAATGTTCCAGCACAACACTTGCCATACGGGCCAGGGCGACGGTTTGCCCTGATTTCCGGTAAAGACAGTCGAGGATGTCGCAGGTCAAGGTTTCGTTCCATCGTCGACCGTGAATGGGGGATAAGCCGTTCGTAGGGACGAGAGCCGCGAAATAACTAATAAACGTAGGCGAGGCCGACGGCCCCCAAGGTCGTTATTTCTGTCAGGATTGGTGGCGAAAGGAAGGTCTCACGATAGTCAAAATATCCCTTCTCGAGGGGAACGAGATGGATTTCCGACGTTTTCTGCGGCGCCACAGCAACCGCCTGTAGGCAGGACGCCGTCACGTCTTCACCTTCGTGAACAATTTTTAGCACCGAGGACTTCGCGAACAGGCCTGGCGCGCGAAACGAACGCGCTTGATTGTCAAGGTTTGTCACTGTGATAATATGCGGCACGCCGACTTTCAGGGAGATCAGCCCTGATTGGTATACCTGATCCTTGATAGTTTCTGCGACCGTCACGGCATCTTCCCATTTCGCCGCTTCAGCGGCTTTCTCCTGATTGGTCGTGCATTCCCAGGTAATATTGGGTGCCGAGTCCACGCCGGGCGCCACGAAGACCCGTTTGCTATCCCAGGAAAACGCGGGATGCCACGTCTCATTCTCTATGGAACCGCAGGCCGAAAGTAGGGCGCAAACACCCACCAGACCTGCTACTGAACGGAATCTCATATTCCCCTCAATTATGATGGTCGCGAACGTCGAATTGGCCTGACAGATAATGTAGCCCATGTGCACCGGCTTACAACCGCCTTCTGAGACGATGATCGACCAGGAACCTCAGATTTAGACGAATTTAAGATTGATCGGAAAATAATATTTTTATTTCAATGGGTTGATTGGATATTGGTTGACGAAAAATTATTTTGATTGCGTTGCTGCAACTGCGAAAAATATGTGATAAAACGCCTTTAATCCTTGAATTACCTTTTGGAGCATCCGCGCAATAATATGAGCGTTGTCACTCGATTCGCCCCTTCTCCGACCGGGTTCCTGCATATTGGTGGTGCCCGGACAGCCCTTTTCAATTGGCTTTTTTCCCAACACCACGCCCTTCACGGGGATGGTGGCACCTTCCTTCTTAGGATTGAGGATACGGATCGCAAACGTTCGACCCAAGATGCCGTGGACGCTATTTTTGATGGTTTACGGTGGCTGGGGCTGACATGGGATGGTGATGCGATCTCCCAATTTGGGCGTATAGAACAGCATCGTGCAGCTGTTGAACGCCTCCTGGACGATGGCCGGGCTTACCGATGCTATTGCACTCCGGAAGAGCTTGGCGCAATGCGCAAGGAGGCTCGTACCGCCGGCCGAAAACGCATGTATGACGGGCGCTGGCGTGACCGGGATCCCGCCGACGCGCCGTCGGGCGTCGCGCCCGCCGTCCGCCTCAAGGCACCAGAGGACGGCGAAACCGTCATTGAAGACCTAGTCCAAGGCGAAGTACGGGTCGCCAACGCCGAATTGGACGACATGATCCTATTACGCAGCGACGGTACGCCCACCTATATGCTGGCGGTTGTCGTTGATGACCATGACATGGGTGTTACCCATGTCATTCGCGGGGACGACCATCTCACCAACGCGTTTCGACAAACCCAGCTATTTCAGGCCCTGAACTGGGATACGCCGGCTTTTGCTCATATTTCGCTGATCCACGGACCGGACGGTGCAAAGATGTCGAAGCGTCATGGGGCGCTGGGGGTTGATGTCTATAGGGACCAGGGATTTTTGCCGGAAGCAGTCTGTAATTATCTGCTGCGCTTGGGATGGAGCCACAGGGACGATGAGATCATCTCCATGGAACAGGCTATCGAATGGTTCAACCTGGATAGCGTCGGAAAATCGCCGGCCCGGTTCGATTTCGACAAGTTGACAGCCTTGAACGGCCATTACCTCCGGGAATCCGGACCGGAGCGTCTCATGGATCTGATTTCGCCAAGCCTTTCCGAGTATCTGGGCTATAACCCGTCGGAAATTGCCGTCCAACGTCTGATTCATGGGCTTCCCGGTCTTCGTGAACGCGCTAAAACATTGTCAGAACTTATTGAAAATTCGTTGTTTTATGCGGCTGAACGCCCCATATCCATTAGTGACAAGGCACGAAAACTAATTGATGACGACGGACGTCGTCGGCTGGAATCCGTTAAGGACGGTTTCGCGGCATTGGATGATTGGACGGAAGAAGCCCTAGAAGCGTGCGTTCGCGAATTCAGCGAACGCGCGGATATCAAAATGGGGAAAGTGGCACAGCCTATTCGGGCCGCCATCACGGGAACGACGGTATCTCCCAGTATTTTCGAAGTCTTGGCCGTGTTGGGGCGTGAGGAATCGCTCGGCCGAATTGCCGACGTGATCAATTTTGAATAATCCGTATGGCCCAAGCCTGCGGCGACGCTGCCTAATGCACTGTGTCGGTGAAATAGATCGCCAAGCAAGTTTGATACTCGAAAGATGGAGAGGGATAGCATGAACGCAAAAGACAATTTAAAGAACGCGACCTTCACGCTAACGGACAATCGGTCCGGTGATACATATGATCTACCCGTTTTGAACGGATCAGTCGGACCTGACGTCATCGATGTTCGCCGTCTCTACGCAGAGACCGATTGTTTCACCTACGATCCCGGCTATACCTCCACGGGCAGCTGCGCATCCAAAATCACCTACATCGACGGGGAAAAAGGTGTTTTGTTGTATCGCGGTTATCCCATCGATCAATTGGCGGAAAATTCCGACTTTATGGAAGTATGCTACCTTCTCCTCTACGGGGAGCTGCCCACGGCTGAACAGAAAGTCCAGTTTGAGAAAGGTGTGACCTACCACACCATGCTCAATGAGCAGTTGAACTACTTCTTCCGCGGTTTCCGGCGGGACGCCCACCCCATGGCGGTCATGTGTGGGATTGTCGGCGCCCTATCCGCTTTCTATCACGACAGCCTGGACATTTCTGACCCAAAACACCGCATGGTCGCCTCCTACCGATTGATCGCTAAAATGCCGACAATCGCGGCCATGGCCTATAAGTTCTCTATCGGTGCGCCGTTCATGTATCCCCGCAACAACCTGAAATACGCCGAGAACTTCCTCTACATGATGTTCTCCAACCCATGCGAGGATTATGAGGTCAATCCTATCTTGTCGAAGGCCATGGATCGGATTTTGATCCTGCATGCCGACCATGAGCAGAACGCGTCGACGTCCACGGTTCGCTTGGCCGGTTCCAGTGGCGCAAACCCCTTTGCCTGCATCTCCGCCGGTATCGCGTCGCTTTGGGGGCCGGCTCACGGCGGGGCCAACGAGGCAGTACTAAACATGCTCGAAGAGATCGAGCATCCGAAGAACATCACCAAATTCGTGGAAAAGGCCAAGGATAAAGACGATCCTTTCCGGCTTATGGGTTTTGGCCATCGGGTCTACAAGAACTTCGATCCGCGTGCCAAGGTAATGCACCAGACTTGCCACGAAGTTCTCGGCGAGTTGGGCATCACAAATGAGCCGCTTCTTGATATCGCCGTGGAACTGGAGCGCCTGGCGCTTGAGGACGATTACTTTGTCGAGAAGAAGCTGTATCCGAACGTGGATTTCTATTCCGGCATTATCTTTAAGGCCATGGGCATACCCACCAGTCTTTTTACGGTGCTGTTCGCCGTGGCGCGGACGGTGGGTTGGGTCGCCCAATGGAACGAGATGGTCGAGGACCCGTCCCAGAAAATTGGACGGCCGCGTCAACTCTACACGGGCGCGACCACTCGCGAGTTCGTTCCCTTAGGTCAACGCTGATTCTTGCGCGGTCACGCATTAACAAACGGCGATGGAGGCCTAGGCTGCGCCGTTTTTGTTAGCGTCGATGACGCCAAGGACGGCCTTAGCCGCACGTTGTCCGGCTGGTTCGTCCTCCCGGCCAAGTTTGATCAGCGCGGCGGCGTAGTCATCTTTCTGGCGTTGACGGCGTTCGGGTGTGGTGAGGAGATCGACAATTGCCGACGCCAAGAGTTCGGGCTGGCAACGGTTCAGGAGAAATTCTGGAACAGCCTCGCGCTCCAAGATCAGGTTGACGATATTGGCGTATCGGACCTTCACTAGACGCTTTGCGAGCCACGCCGTCACCGGGTTCATTCGATAGGCAATCACCGACGGAACCATAGCTATGGCCAATTCCAGAGCCACCGTCCCTGAGGCTGCCAAGGACACATCGCTTGCCGCAAAAGCGTCATACTTATGGGACGGATCACTCAGCGTGATTACGTCGCTGGGCCACTGATTGACCGCTTGTGAGACGATCTCCTCGGTTGGCGATGCGGTAATGGTGATCACTCGGAGCGCGTCGATCTTTTCATGGAGGCGTTTGACGGTTTCGGCGAACACGGGGAGATGGCGGGCGGCTTCGCTTCGACGACTGCCGGCAAGTAACAAAAGTACTCTTTCATCGTCGCCGATACCGTGGGCTCGTCGGAACGCTTGACCATCTCCCTGATTGGCCCGGCATTCGAGGATGGGATGGCCAACATAGGTGGTGGCGAGGCCGTGCTTTTCGAAATAGGGCGGCTCAAACGGCAGGAGCGCAAGCAGATGATCAAGAAAGCCGGCAATTTTCTTGGCGCGTCCGGACCGCCACGCCCAGACACTGGGTGCGACAAAATGCATAAGTGGAATTCCCTGCTTGGCCAGTCGCTGCGCCACTCGAAAATTGAAGTCTGGTGAGTCGATGCCAACGACAACGTCGGGCCGTCGCGCCAGGACATCGGCCTTGGTCTGCAGGATACGCCGTCGCAAGGCGGGCACGCGGGGAAGCACCTCCGCCAAACCCATGACCGCGAGATCCTCCATGGGAAACAAGCTTTTTAGGCCCTCGGCGCCCATGGCCGCCCCCCCAACGCCGGCGAAGCGAACCCTGCCTTCGGTGGCCTGTTTCAGACCCATCATCAAGCGGGCTCCCAAGTTGTCGGCGGACGGCTCCCCCGCGATCAAATAGATCAATGGCGGGTCCAAGGCCTCGGCGTCCAGGCCGATTTCGAGACCAAAGAGAAATATTCCCGCGTGGTCGGCTTTAGCAACCGTCGTCGCCCGGTCGAGGATCAGTGCGTTTCCGGCGTCCACGGCAATGCCGCGAAGACCCCAGCGCTTCGCCATGTCGACTGTATCCGGCCCGATAGTTGGAAGATCCGCTCTACGTTCCTGCTCAGGTTTCAGCGTCTTAACCAGAATTCCGCTACGTTCTTCTGACGCCGTCCAAGCGGGGAGTTTAGTTATCATGGCGTTGGTGCCAAGACGGTCTTCGCTGGCGATAATGGCGCCGTCTGCGATGATAACCCCTTGCCCCTTGTCTTGGCGGCCGACTTCGTGTGCCGCGACTGCGCCGGCGGCAATATCGGCCAAATCCACCTCTGTAGGCCTGGCTCGCGTTAGGGTCCCGGATGGGGCAAGAAGTTCTGGCGCGATATCGCTGACTTCGACGACACGGAACCCTTCATCACGCTCCAGATGCGTGATCAATCGGCGCAACAGGCCGTCATCGCCCATTCCATAGATATTGCCGCGCGCGAGAAATCGGGTGGTCCAGAAATCCGGGCGCAAATCTGCCGCGGCCGGCTTGCTGACCGATCCGGCCAACATCAGTTCCTCGACTTTCTCTTGCTTAAGATACGCAATAGCTTCACCCGCAGCTCCGAGGCGGACCCATCGGTGTGGTCGGCCATCCATCGTTTCCGGGTCGGCTTGCCCTTTTAGGGCTACAACGACAAAGTCGCGCGCTTTGCGCTCACAATTCTTGATGAGGATTGCGGGCAGCGCCCCACCACCGGCGATAATGCCTAGCCTAGGCCGCATCATCCATGGCTGGCTGACAAATGGCGCGCGATGTATTGGCGCGAATGAACTGTAGGATGTCCATGACCGCCTCGTTGTTGCCGAAATCCTCGGCGACGTCTTCGAGACGTTCCGCCATAGTTCCTTCCGCTGCGAAAATTAGCCGGTAAGCTTTGCGCATCTCATGGATGTCATCTCGCGAAAAGCTGCGACGTCTCAATCCAACGATGTTCAGACCTTGAAGACGTGCCCGATTACCGGTTACGGAGCCATAAGGGATCACGTCCTGTTCGACGCCGGACATGCCGCCGATCATGGCATGTTTGCCAACACGGACGAATTGATGGATCGCGGATAAGCCGCCGATGATCCCCCATTCACCAACGTGGACATGTCCGCCCAGTGTGGCGTTGTTCACCAAGATGACGTGATCGTCAACAATGCAATCGTGGGCGACGTGCGCACCAACCATGAGCAGGCAATTGTTCCCAATCCGCGTCAACATCCCTCCACCTTCGGTTCCGGGGTTTACCGTGACGTGCTCACGAATAACATTGTTGCAGCCGATCTCCAGGCGCGAGGGCTCGCCATGGTACTTGAGGTCTTGCGGCCGATGTCCGATGGATGAAAATGGGAACACATGGGTGTTCGCGCCAATGCGGGTAAGCCCCTCGACCACGACATGGGAGAGAAGTTCGACGCCCTCCTCCAGCACGACACCATCTCCGACCACGCAATAGGGCCCAATGCGTGTGCCATCGCCGACTTCCGCCTTCGCGCTAACAATCGCGGTTGGATGAATATCAGCCATCGCCCTCTTCCACGATCATGGCGGAATAGGTTGCCTCTGCCATCAGCTTTCCATCGACCTTAGCCTCACCACGGAACTTCCATACGTTGCCCCGGCTGCGATGCTTTTCCACATGAAGTTCCAAACGATCTCCCGGTCCAACTGGTCGGCGAAACCGCGCTTGTTCGATTGTCATGAAATATACAATGCCGCCGGCTTTTTTCCCGGTGGTCTCGATCACCAAAATTGCCGACGTTTGTGCCATGGCCTCAATGATTAGCACGCCCGGCATGATCGGATGGCCGGGGAAGTGACCCTGAAAGAATGGCTCGTTCATAGTTACATTTTTTATGCCGGTGGCGGTGGCGTTGGGAACCACGTCGGTTACCTTATCGACCAGCAGAAAGGGATACCGGTGCGGTATCATTTCCATGATCTCGCTGATTTCAATCGTTCGGGTCTGATTTGTCGCAGTATTATCCATGCCCAGCTATCTACTCTTGTTCTTGACTAACCTATCGACGAGGGCGACCTCTTTCAGCCAATCACGCATTGGTTTTGCGGGTGAACCGCCGATGGTGCCACCGGGGTCCACGTTGCGCATGACTCCGCTCTGAGCGGCGATTTTGGAACGACTACCCACTTTCAGGTGTCCCGTCAAACCAGCTTGCCCGCCAATCATGACGAAATCTCCAATTTCAGTGCTACCAGAAATGCCCACCTGACTAACGATAATGCAACCTTTGCCGATGCGGACGTTGTGTGCGATTTGCACCAAGTTGTCGATCTTGGTACCCGCGCCGACAACTGTATCTGGGCCAGCGCCGCGATCAATTGTCGTGTTGGCGCCGATTTCAACGTCATCTTCGATGATAACCCGACCCAGTTGGGGAACCTTGTGGTGACCCGTCGACGACAAGGCAAATCCGAAACCGTCCTGGCCGATATTGACGCCGCCATGGATGATCACGCGATCTCCGATGAGGCAATGGGACAGACAAGTGTTCGGCCCGATGCGCGCACCCGTGCCGACAACAACTCCGGGGCCTATGACGACGCCGGCGCCGATGTGGACACTGGCTCTAATCTCCGCATGGGCTTGGATGACAGCGCCGGCCTCAATCCGGGCACCGTCGCCAACCTTTGCCGAGGCGTCAACGTGAGCATTGGCTGAGACATTTGTGCTTTCGTCATCCTGGGTTGGGTAGAACGCGGCGGCGATCAGGGCGTAGCTCAGATACGGGGCATCCGAGACCAGGAGCGCCATGCCGGACGGCGCGCGATCCGCATAAGCGGCTTCAACCACGCAAGCGCCAGCCTCACTTGTGCTGAATGTATCAACGTAGCGCTTATTGTCGAGAAAACTGACGTCCTCCGGTCCGGCCTCAGAAAGTGCCTTAACGTCCGCGAAAATTTGGTTGGGCGCCACGTGGCCAGCGATAGTCGCGTTCGCAATTTTTGCCAAATCTGTCAGAGAGATTGGTTTTGCGCGGCGAAAAAACCGCGGATCTGCCATGTCATTTGCTTCCGGGTTTGCCGACGGGAACAGTCTTAAGTTCTGCGTTTAAGCGCTTCAGGACCTCTTGTGTCATGTCCATGGAGCGGTCCGCAAGAATTGTGTCCTGGCGTCGGAGAACGAGGCTGGCACCGCGCTTGGTTGCTACTTGCCCCATGATGACGTTCATCTTTTTCTCAACCACCAGCATGGCCTGGGTCAATGCGCCATCAAGATCAATCTTCCGCTGGCTGACCAATTTTTGGACGCCAACGACCTTCTGTTCAAACAACCGACGCTCGTTAGCGAATGCCTCAGGTCCCAACAGCGTTCGTTTCTTCGCCAGTTCTTGATTGGCGATACGGAGGGCGTCTTCTTCCTTTTTGATATCTGCTTGAAAGCCCTGCCGATATTTTTCGATTTGTGCGCGTATATCCTTGATTGCCAGCGAGTTCATTCGAATGGCTTTAATATCGAGAACCGCAACATTCAACGGCAACTGTGCGGTCGCGGGCACCGTCAACCCCGCGGTAACAGCCATTATACCCAGTGCGAAGAGCTTGATTAATAGTTTGCGAAATTTCACACATTCCTCCTAGAATCGGGCACCAAAATTAATCTGGAACAATTCTTCTTTATCATAATCCTCTTTAAGAATGGGGAAACCGGCATCCATCCCGAGGGGCCCCATGGGAGAGCGCCACGTCATGCCGAAGCCCGCAGACATCCGTAGCGAGGCGTCATCCTGAACGTCAGAATTTGACGGACTGAGTTGTCCGGCACTACCGAGGTCGGTGAAGATACGGCCCCTAATTCCCAAATCTTCCGGGAGGCCTAGAGGGAATGACAGTTGAAACTTCGTCGAATACATCCACTCAGCGCCCAGCGCATCATTCGTTACGGAATCTCGAGGTCCGAACCCGGAACTCTCGAAACCGCGAACTTCCGTGTCGCCCACAAAATAACGCTCAAGAAATTTTACGTCTTCGCCAAGCCCGACGATATATCCGACCCTGCTTCCAACGGAAAAAATAAAATCCTCGCTTATCGGATGGTGAAGCCCGGCGCGTATCGTGTTTCGGAGGTGGCGCACGGACCCACCTAGGCCTGCAAGGTCCGTTAAGAAAGACGCCGTATAACCTTCCGTCGGATCAAGTTTGCTATCCAGTGTATTGTAAGCCAGTTTGTGCGAAATTTGGGAGGTGAATGCCTTACCTTCCTGATCCTTTACGAGTTCGGCAGCCCCAGAATCGACATTGGCGACAGAGGCTCTCTTGATGAGATAGGCCCACCGTTGGTTCAGGTCTGGCGTAACACGATATCCCGTCCGGAGGCGAAATCCCGTTCGATTGCTGTCAATGGAACTCAGAGCCTGAAGGTCCTGGCGGACATGAAAAACATCAAATCCGGCTGATACATCGCGATTCAGAAAATAGGGTTCGGTATACGAGAGATCGATCTCGCTCCGAGCTGCCGCGAGCGAAAAAGTTACGCCGAGGTTCTGACCGCGGCCAAGGAAATTGCGCTCTACCAAGCTAACTTCGCCAATCGGGCCAAGCGAAGAAGAGTAGCCGGCGCCCAGGGAGATCGAACCGGTCGATTTCTCCTCAACCTCCACCTTTATGACCGTTTTGTCAGACGCGCTTCCGGCTACTTTGTCGACCGCTACCTTTCCAAAGAAATCGAGTCGACGTAGTCGGTGACGTGACCGTCGCAGTTTAGCGGAGTTAAAGGCATCGCCCTCGACAAGTTGAAATTCTCGGCGGACGACCTTATCCAGCGTCCGAACATTGCCCGAAATATCAATGCGTTCGACGAAGACGCGTGGTCCTTCCTTAATCTGAAAGGTGATATTCAATTGACGGGTCTTTCGATCCCGTTTGATCCGAGGGCGGACGTCGACAAAGGCGTATCCGAGTTCCCCCACGCGTGCGACGATTTCATCAATCGACTTGTCGACGTCGCGAATGTCATACCATTCACCCGTTTCGACTTTGAGAGCCCCGGTAATATCCTTCGCCTCGAGGTCACGTAGCTTGGCATCAATGTCGATTTTGCCTATTTTGTAGCGTTCGCCCTCGTTGACACCAAAGGTTACGAAGAAATCTTTTTGATCGGGGGTCAATTCTGCAATTGCTGACGTAACACGAAAATCTGCGTAGCCGTCGGACAAGTAGTGCTGCCGCAACAATTCGCGATCCAAGGTAAGGCGGTCCGGATCATAAATGTCGTTTGACGAAAGAAAACGATACCACGCCGTTTCTTTGGTTCGGACTACAGATCTCAATTTACGGTCGCTGAACTGCCTATTGCCGACGAAACGGATACTGCGAATTGTCGTGGGTTCGCCTTCGTCGATTTCAAACGCCAGGTCAATCCGGTTCTGCGGAAGCTGAATAACCTTTGGTTCGATACTCACCGCAAAGCGACCTTGCCGACGATACAGCGTAAGAATGCGTTTTAAGTCGTCTTGCACCTTGGTACGGGTATAGATAATTCTAGGACGCAAGAAGACTTCGGCCTCAAGGGTCTCGTCCTCCAAGGCGCGATTGCCCTCAAACGCGATCCGATTAATAACAGGGTTTTCGACCACGTTTACGATCAGGGCGCTACCCTGCGTGTTGATAGAGACATCCGCGAATAAACCGGTGGCGAATAGGCTTTTCAACGATCGATCGACGCGAAGCGGATCGAAGCTGTCGCCTTCGCGCACCAAGAGATAAGATTTAACTGTTTCCGGTTCCACGCGCTGGGCACCGTTGACGTCAATCCGCTTGATTACGCCGGCTTGGGCGATTTCAACCTGTCCCGCGCGCGCTGAAAACGGCTCGGCGACCATGCTAAAGATGGCTCCGCCCAATACCGCCGCAAAGAATAGATACCGTTTAGTCAAGTAATCCCCCGGTTGATCGATTATTAGATGAATGATTCTTTTATAAATTCGATCATTCTCAGGTGAACGAGGTCATTCCAACAAGAATGTGACATCGTTCCAAGTCACAAATACGAACAAGACCAATACCAGAATCAGGCCGAATCGAAAACCGTATTCTTGTGCTTTCGGTCCAAGCGGCCGCCCGCGCACAGCCTCCACCGCATAGAACGCAAGATGACCACCATCGAGCATGGGTATTGGGAAAAGGTTAATGAGTCCGAGGTTTACCGAGAGCATGGCCATCAGAAGGATAACTTGGGACAATCCCAATTGTGCCATGTCCCCCGAAATCTTCGCAATCCGAAGCGGTCCGCCCAGGTCATCGGCATTACGCTGGCCGTTGATCATCTCGCCGATGTAGACAAGTATTCGGTATGTAAGGACAAATGTACGTTCCGTTCCCAGCCAAAGGGCGGTGAACGGGTCGGCGCGGTCATATCGCAGATGCTCAAGATGGGGGCGGACACCGAGCTGACCGATATTTTGCGGCTCGCCGTCACGGCCCACGGCGGCTTTCGGCGTCGCTGTAATCTTGAAAATCTTTCCATCCCGTTGGACATCAAACACCAGTTGGCGGTCTGGATTGGCGATCACCACCTGCCGGAGGCCGTCAAACGTCTTAACTTCACGGTTGTCGATGGCGAGAATCACGTCGCCGGACTGAAATTCAGCTTCGGCGGCGGCGCTGCCTGGGATGACTTCTCCGACTACCGACAAGGGTACCGGATTTCCTTGAAAAATGGCCAGGCCCGCGAAGGCGATAATCGCGAACAGGAAATTGACGATCGGTCCGGCGGCGACGATAGCCGCGCGTTGACCTAGGGACTTGTGATGAAAAGAGACGGCCTTCTCTTCGTCGGTCAGCTCGACCAGTTCGTCGTCATCGCCCTCGCGATTGTCGTCCTCACCGAACATCTTGACGTAGCCGCCAAGAGGAATGAGGCCGATCTTCCAGCGTGTGCCGGCTTCATTGGTCTTGCCGAAAACTTCGGGTCCGAAACCGATGGAAAAAACCTCGACACGGACGCCATTACGCCGCGCGACCCAGTAATGTCCCCACTCGTGCACGAAGATCAGTGCAGATAAAACAATAAGGAATACAATGATGTAGTTCCAAGTCCAGTCGATAAATTCCATGTTTGCGCCTGCTTTTGATTGGTCGGTTTGCGGACGTATCCCACCCGCCTAATTTGTCCGAATTATGTCACTCTCTGCCGATCGCCGGGCCATTTCGTCAATGGACACAATGTCAGCCAGCGAATTGATCGCCGAATTCGCCACATTCTCAAGCGTTTTCTCTACAACGGCTGAAATATCCAGAAACCCGATCTCGCCGTCGAGGAAACGGCGGACCGCAACCTCGTTGGCGGCGTTTAGTATGGTTGGTGCGGCACCGCCCGCATCTAGGGCCTCGCGCGCTAACCTTAGTGCTGGGAAACGTAAAGGGTCCGGGTCTTCAAAGGTCAGTTTACCAACCTCATGTAGGTCCAGCCGTGGTGACGGCGCTTGCATGCGCTGGGGCCATGCCATTGCGTAAGCGATGGGTGTCCGCATGTCGGGTGTTCCCATCTGGGCCAGGACGGATCCATCCACATACTCGACAAGGCTATGGATAACGGATTGTGGATGCACAAGAATATCAATCGCCGACTTGTCCACCGGGAACAGATGAAAGACCTCGATCAGTTCGAGGCCCTTATTCATCATCGTTGCCGAATCCACGGAAATCTTGGCGCCCATATTCCAATTCGGGTGCGCAACGGCTTCCGCCGGTGTCACATTCCGCATATCGGCAATCTCGCGGGTCCGGAAAGGACCACCCGATGCGGTCAGGATGATTCGCGCAACATGGTCCACCTGATCGAAATCAAAGACTTGGTAAATGGCGCTATGCTCGGAATCCACAGGCAGCAATATCGCGCCATGATCCGTGACCGCCTGGGTGAAGATATCCCCAGCGGATACAAGGCATTCTTTGTTCGCCAGCGCGACGGTGGTGCCGCGTCGGACCGCTTCCAGAGTTGGTGCCAGTCCGGCGGCGCCAACGATGGCGGCCATTACCAACTCCGATGGCCGCGCCGCAGCTTCCTTTAGTGCTTCCGGTCCGGCAGCGCACGCGATCGACGTACCGGAGAGTGCCGATTTGAGGTCTTCATAACGATCTTCATCAGCGATCACGGCTAGTTTGGCGTCAAATTCTCGGGCTTGGCTTGCTAACGCCTCGACGTTTTGGTTCGCGGTGAGGGCCTCGACGGTGAACTTCTCTCGGTTCCGCGCCACCAGGTCCAGCGTACTGGTCCCCACGGAACCGGTTGAGCCCAGGACGGTGATCCGCTTCGAGGAGCCAAGTGCATTGGTCTTTGGCAAGTTTACAGCCATTTCAGTAAGGACTCCGCCGTCATTTCATTAATAACCCAAGCGCCGATTGCCGCTGCGACCAAGCCATCGACACGATCCGCCAAACCGCCGTGACCGGGTATTAGATTGCTCATATCTTTTCTATCGAATCGTCTTTTTAACCAAGATTCAAGTAAATCGCCGAACTGGGACAGGCCGCCCAGCATGCCGGACAGTATGGCGATGCGCCAAAGCACCTCTGAATTCAGTAGGTGTCCCGTGGCCATACCAACCAGAGCGGCGAAGGCAACCGCGCCGAAAAAGCCGGACCAGGTCTTCTTTGGGCTGAGTCGCGGCGCGAATTTCGGGCCGCCAAGCGCGCGGCCCGTGATATAGGCGCCCGTATCGGCGAACCACACCAATACGAACAGCCAGCATACGGTGGTAAATCCAATATCGGGATCACCACGGAGCACGATCAGGGCATAAGATGCAACAGCGATGTAGGTCGCGCTAACGCCAGTCCAGACGAGGTTCTTGTTCGTCGCGAAGAAGATTTCGGCAATGAGGATCGTGGCCGCAATGGCCATAAAGATTTGAAAATAAAATCCGCCCAAGTAAATCAGAGTGATCACCAGCGGTATCATCACCACCGCCGAAAGAATCCGACGCAAGAGCTCAGCGGCCGGCGACTTAGACTCCTGAAGTGCCAAAGCGGCGCTCCCGAGATTGGAACTCGGAGATGGCGATCCGAAAATCCTCCTTGTTGAAGTCGGGCCAGCGCTTGTCAATAAACACGAGCTCCGTATACGCCAACTGCCAAAGGAGGAAGTTGCTGATGCGGTGTTCACCGCTCGTGCGAATAAGCAAGTCGGGATCCGGAATGTCGCGCGTGTAAAGATGGGAACTGATTAACTCTTCCGATACATCACCGGGAGTGATGTTGCCGGCAGCAACTTGTTCTGCGATCTTCTGGGAGGCCAAAACGATTTCGGCGCGGCTTCCATAGCTCAACGCGATGGTGAGATCGAGGCGTAGATTGTCGGCCGTTCTTTCCTCCGCTTCGGTGATCAACGTAACGATATCGGGTTCCAGGCGGTGACGATCACCAATAATGCGAAGACGGATGCCCTCATTGTTCAGTTTTTTGATTTCGCTCTTGAGATAGAACCGCAATAACCCCATCAGATCGCGGACTTCTTGCGCTGGACGCTTCCAGTTCTCCGAGGAAAATCCAAAAAGTGTGAGGTAACGAATGCCCTCTTCCACAGCACCTTCGACGGCGCGGTGAACGGCTTCCGCGCCACGCTTGTGGCCAGCGGTCCGGGTCAGGCCTTTGGCCTGCGCCCATCGGCCATTGCCGTCCATGATGATAGCGATGTGCTGCGGCGGTACCGCGCCGCTATCGCCGGTGAGTGGTGCCGCTGTCATCGACATCAAACCTGCATGATTTCTTCTTCTTTTTTGGCTAAGGATTCGTCGATCTTTCCGATGAATTCATCAGTGAGATCTTGAACTTCCTTATTGTATTCGTGAAGCGCGTCCTGCGAAATGTCGCCATCCTTCTCGGCCTTCTTCAGGTCGTCCATGGCGTGACGACGTACATTACGGATCGCAATTCGCGCTTCTTCAGCGTACTTTCCTGCCACTTTCGCAAACTCCGTGCGACGTTCCTCGGTGAGTATGGGAATGGGAACCCGGACAACCTGTCCTTCGGTGGCCGGATTCAGGCCTAAGCCAGATTCCAAAATGGCCTTCTCAACGAACTGAACCAGGGATTTGTCCCAAACTTGGACGGTTAACAACCGCGGTTCCGGCGCGCTGACCGTGCCCACCTGGTTAATGGGCATTTCAGAGCCATACGCTTGGACGACGATGGGCTCCAGTAAGCTTGTTGCGGCGCGTCCCGTTCGAAGTCCGCCGAATTCTTGATGCAGGACCTCGGTGGCACCCTCCATGCGGCGGCGGATGTCTTTTTTCGCGGCATTGATGTCTTCGAAAGTCACTTTGGCCTCCTATGCGCGTACCTACGTTCAATCCTCGATTAGTGTATACGTGCCCTGGCCATGTACAACCTCGCTCAGAACGCCCGGATTGTGGATTGAAAAGACGAGAATTGGAACTCTGTTCTCGCGAGCCAGGGCAATCGCCGACGTATCCATGACGCGGAGGTCTCTTGTAATCACGTCATTATAACTCAACCGGTCAAAGCGATGGGCACTTTCTGTGATCTTAGGGTCCACGTCGTAAACGCCGTCGACTTGTGTTCCCTTCAAGAGCGCGTCGCAATCCATTTCCACGGCGCGAAGCGCTGCGGCCGTGTCGGTAGTGAAAAATGGATTGCCGGTCCCGGCGGCAAAGATCACAACTCGCCCTTTCTCCATGTGGCGCATGGCGCGTCGGCGAATATAGGGTTCGCAGACGGTCGCCATGGGAATGGCGGATTGTACGCGCGAGGGAACCGCTTTGCCCTCTAGCACGCTTTGTACGGCAAGAGCGTTCATGACGGTTGCCAACATGCCCATGTAGTCGGCGCTGGTCCGCTCGATGCCGATCGCCGTACCGGCCATACCGCGGAATATGTTTCCCGCTCCGATGACCAGGCATACCTGGGCGCCAAGGGCGTGGACGTCCGCAATTTCCGTGCAGATACGATCCACGGTGTTCGGGTCGAGGCCGGATTCTTTGGGCCCCATCAGCCCTTCACCAGAGAGCTTCAAAAGGATGCGCCGGTATTTTAAATTCACTGCCATATCGGTTCTTTCATCTCCTATACATGCCGGACCCCGGCAGCCGCATAGCACATTACGTGTGGCGACCAACCAACCAACTGATGTCGGCATGTTCTTGAAGATCAGCCCCCGGCGGCAGCCGCAACCTCGGCAGCGAAGTCTTCTTCCCTCTTCTCTATGCCTTCACCCAGCACCATCAGGGCAAAGCCAGCCACGGACACGGGCGCGCCGAGCTCTTTTGTGGCATTGGCGAGGACATCGGAGATCTTGGTTTCCCCGTCGATCACAAACGTCTGGTCCAACAAACAGACTTCCTCATAGAATTTGCGCAACCGACCGATAACCATCTTTTCAATAATCTCTTCTGGCTTTCCAGATTCTCGGGCCTGCTCGGATAACACTGCCCTCTCCCGTTCCACTTCGGCCTGATCCAGGTCGTCCTGGGACACAGACAGTGGCTTGGCGGCGGCGATGTGCATGGCTATCTGTTTGCCTAATTCGGCAAGCTTATCAGCATCCGAATCGGACTCCAGACCGACCAGGACGCCAATTTTACCCATGCCCGGCGCGATAGCGCTGTGAACATAGCTGGCCAGGGCGCCGTTTGACACGAACACGTTGGCGGCGCGGCGCAAGGTCATGTTTTCGCCGATGGTGGCAATCAGGTGGTTTAATTCATCGCCAACATTGCGCTCACAGCCGGGAATATCCGCGGCATTGAGGGCATCCAAGTCGCCGCCGGAGCCAAGGGCCACTTGGGCGACCTTTCCGACAAATTCCTGGAAAGTTTCATTGCGCGCGACAAAGTCTGTTTCCGCATTGATTTCCACCAGGGCGCCATTATTGCCGTCGATGGCAACGCCGACCAAGCCCTCGGAGGCGGCCCGGCCAGCCTTCTTTGCAGCGGCGGCAAGTCCTTTGGTCCTTAGCCAGTCGACTGCGGCCTCGAGATTGGCATCCGTCTCTGTCAGTGCTTTCTTGCAATCCATCATTCCAGCACCGGTTTTCTCACGCAGTTCCTTGACGAGAGCGGCTGTAATTTGTGCCATTCCTAATCCTCGATCATTCAAATGATTGTTCGTGTCTGTTCGACGAAATTATTCGGCCGGCGCCTTCTCGGCGTCCTCAGTCGAAGTTGCCGATTTGGCCGCCGCTGGCGTTTCTTCGGTCGCCGGCGTTTCCGTTTCAGTGCTCGCCTCGGGTAGGTCCTCCTGCGGCACTTCCTCTGCCTCGCCGATATCGCCACCGGTCGTTGTGATCTCCGCCTGCAGGCCGTCGAACACGCATCCGACAATCAGGTCGCAATAGAGGCTGATGGCGCGAATGGCGTCGTCGTTCCCAGGGATCGGAAAATCAATGCCCTCGGGACTAGAGTTGGAGTCAATCACGCCAATGACCGGAATGCCCAGTTTGTTGGCTTCCGCGATGGCGATAGATTCTTTATTGGTATCAATGACGAACAAGATATCTGGTAGGCCCCCCATTTCCTTGATGCCACCCAGCGCGCGGTCTAATTTATCGCGCTCGCGGGTCAGGCCAAGGGTCTCCTTCTTCGTAAGGCCTTCCGTCTCGCCGGCGAGTTGATCGTCCAGGGTGCGCAGGCGTTTGATCGAATTAGAGATAGTTTTCCAGTTAGTCATCATGCCGCCCAGCCAGCGGTGATTGACGTAGTACTGGCCGCATCGAGACGCCGCTTCAGAGATCTGCGTCGCCGCTTGGCGCTTGGTGCCGACGAACAGTACTCGGCCGCCGCCCTTGACAGTGTCGCGAATGGCCGTCATGGCTCGGTGCAACATAGGCGCGGTTTGCTGCAGGTCGATTATGTGAATGCCGTTACGGACCCCAAAGATGTACTGTTCCATCTTCGGGTTCCAGCGACGAGTGTTATGGCCAAAGTGAACGCCGGCTTCTAGCAGCTGGCGCATGGAGAATTCGGGAAGTGCCATGGTCCTGGTCCTTTTCCGGTTAAACCTCCGCAGGCATTGTCCGTATAGTCCGAACACCGGAGCGACCTTCGGCGAATTTGCGCCGGGGCCGCAAGCCCACGTGTGAAATCTAGCGTTAAGTACGCGTTTGCTGCCGTCAATGCAAGGAGAACAGAACCGATTTTCGACAGTTATCGCATGTCGAAGGTCTCGACACGGATAACGTCTGGCAGGTTGCGCAAAGCCAGGTGCGCATCGGGCGATAGATTGAAGCCCTGATCCAACTCCAGATCTGCTTCCCAATGGCAATCTGTGGGCTGCGCGTGGATCCTGACCCGACCATGACCGATCTTTTCCGCAGCCAGAATATCCCGAATGGCGGGGACGGCGTCGTCAGAGGCAATGCAAATCCTTAGATGTTCCACCGCGCGAGCCGCCGCAGCCTCCAACGGCAGGAACTCATTGGCCAGGAAACGGACACCTCCGTCGTCTGGTTGCACGGTGGCTTTAATGAACACGGATCGGCCGACTTCCAAAAACTCCCGCGCTGCCGCCAAAGCCTCGGAGAAGACGGTTACCTCAAAGGCGCCCGAGGAATCCGACAGGCCGACAAAGGCGTACCGGTTGCCCTTGGCCGAAGTGCGCTCCTTCTTGGCGACCACCGTGCCGGCGAGGTTGACCGGAGCGGCTTCCTTGCGCGTCATGGCCTGCACAATCGTTTCCACACCCAACTGCTTGAGGTGGCTGCTGTAGGTGTCGAGCGGATGCCCAGACAGATAGCATCCGAGCGCCTCAAATTCTTCATTGAGGCGCTCCATGATCGGCCAATCGGGCATATCGGGGATGTTGACGGCCATAGTGGTTTCCGGGCCATCGGCAAACAACCCAATTTGATTGCTGTCACGATCGTTCTGGGCGGCCACGGCATGGCGCATGAGTGTTTCGATGCCCTTAAACACCTTTTGGCGGTTTCGGTCCAGGCAATCCAAGCCACCGGCGCGGGTTAGGTTCTCAAGCTGACGCCTGTTGACACTATGGGTATCAAGGCGGCTAAAAAAATCGGAAAGATCGGCATATGGCCCGTTCGCTTCACGCTCTGCAACCATGGTCGCCATGGCTACGCCGCCCACGTTTTTGACGGCTGCCAGGGCGTACCGGATGGCCGGCTCCTCTCCTTTGCTTTCCAAGGTGAACACCGCGTCAGAGGCATTGACGTCCGGCGGTAATACCGGGATTTTCAATCGTTGTAGTTCCTGGCGGAAGAAATTGAGCTTCTCCGTGTTGTTGATGTCCAAGGTCATGGACGCGGCCATGAACTCCACCGGGTGGTTGGCCTTCATATAGGCAGTCTGATAGGCCACCAGGGCGTAGGCGGCGGCGTGGGACTTGTTGAAGCCATAGCCGGCGAATTTGTTAACCTGGTCGAAAATGTCGGAGGCCTTTTTCTCTGGCACCCCCTTCTCCACCGCGCCTTTGATGAAGATCTGGCGCTGCTGGTCCATCTCTGCCTGGATTTTTTTACCCATGGCGCGGCGTAAGAGGTCTGCGCCGCCCAGCGTATAACCCGACAGTTCCTGGGCGATCTGCATCACCTGTTCCTGATAGATCATGATCCCAAAGGTCTCCTTCAGGATCGGCTCCAGGTTCGGATAGAGGTAGTCGATCTTCTCCTTACCGTGCTTGCGGCGGATGTAGCTTGGGATGTTGTCCATGGGACCGGGACGATAAAGCGCCACGACAGCGATGATGTCCTCAAAGGTGTCGGGCTGCATACCCTTAAGGACATCGACCATGCCAGAGCTTTCCAACTGGAACACGCCGGCCGTTTCGCCGCGGCTGATCATGTCGAAGGTCGCCTGGTTGTCCAAGGGCAGCATGGCGAGGTCAATGTTGCCCCCCTTCTCGCGCACCAGCTTCTCCGCTGTCACAAGGACGGTAAGCGTTTTCAAGCCCAGGAAGTCAAATTTCACCAAGCCGGCGGATTCCACGGACTTCATGTTAAACCCAGTGACCGGCATGTCGGAGCGTGGATCCCGATAGAGCGGGATCAACTTATCCAGCGGCCGGTCGCCGATGACAACGCCAGCGGCGTGGGTGGACGCATGCCGGTACAGACCTTCCAGTTTCTTCGCCATGTCCGTGAGGCGGCGCACGTCCGGGTCTTCATTGATTAGTTCGCGAAGTTGCGGTTCACTCGCGATGGCTTCCGGCAGGCTGACCGGATTGGCCGGATTGTTCGGCACCATTTTGCAGATCTTGTCGATATACCCGTAAGGCATTTCAAGGACCCGCCCGACATCTCGCAGCACCGCGCGGGCCTGCAGCTTACCAAAGGTGATGATCTGGGCGACGTGATCACGACCGTATTTCTCTTGTACATAGCGGATCACCTCATCGCGGCGGTCCTGGCAGAAGTCCACGTCGAAGTCCGGCATGGACACACGTTCCGGGTTCAAGAAGCGCTCAAACAGAAGCCCGAACCGCAAGGGGTCTAGATCGGTGATTTTCAATCCCCAAGCCACCACCGACCCGGCGCCCGACCCGCGGCCTGGTCCTACAGGGATGTTGCGATCCTTTGCCCACTGGATGAAATCCGCGACGATCAGAAAGTATCCTGGAAATCCCATCTGGTTGATGACACCGAGTTCGTAATTCAGCCGCTCACGGTAGGGAACTGCTGCTTTCGTTCGCGCGGCCTCATCCATGCCTTCCTGATAGACGTGTTGTTCCAGGCGTTCGTTCAGGCCTTCAACAGATTGCGCCCGCAGTTCATCCTCTTCGGTCCGCCCTTCGCCACAATTGTAGGGCGGCAGGATCGGATCGATGTGTTCGACCATGAAGGCGCAACGTTGCGCAATGACAAGCGTGTTATCCACGGCTTCCGGCAAGTCGGCAAACAGAGCGCGCATTTCCTGCGCAGTCTTTAGGTAGTGCTCCGGCGTCTTGTTGAGCCGGTCCCGTTGAGAAACATAAGCACCGTCTGCTATACACAAGAGAGCATCATGGGCCTCGTACATATCCCGCTCGGAGAAATAGGCCTCATTGGTGGCGACCAGCGGAATGTCGCGGGCGTAGGCCAGCTCTAAAAACATCTCTTCCGTGGCCCGTTCCTCAAGCGTACCGTGGCGCTGAACCTCGATATAGAGCCGGTCGCCAAAGGCCGCTTGCAGGGAATCCAGAAAGCTCTCCGCCAAGGGCATCTGACCCGCGGCCAGGATCTTGCCCAGCGGCCCAAGGGCCCCACCCGTTAGAGAGATCAAACCGTCGGCGTAGGTCGCCATGACGTCGAGGGTAATGTGCGGCTCGTCGGCGTCATCGGTTTCCAAATAGGCGTATGCCAGGAGCTTGAGAAGATTACGGTAACCGGCGTCGTCTTTCGCCAGGAACACCATGTCACCAGAGATCTTGGGCCCATCGCCGGGTTGGCTGGTCGGCGCCCCATTCGCGGTTGATTGGACTCGCAACTGGCAACCGATGATGGGCTGTATACCGGACTTCGCAGCAGCCTCGGAGAACTCCAACGCGCCGAACAAATTGTTAGTGTCTGTGACTGCGACCGCCGGCATAGACATTTCGCGACACAATGTGGCGAGATCTTTGACATGGATCGCGCCTTCGGACAGAGAATAGGCGGAATGGACCCTGAGGTGGATGAAATCTGCATGTGTCATGGAGAGAAGAATTCCATACCCTCGACGTCGTTGAAACGCTTGATTGGCAGCGCTTTCCACAATTGCGGCAATGGGCGTGGATAACTCTGTGATAAAGCTTGTAAAAACTGTTTTACCGGATGGCAGCGCCTTGGCTGTTGCCGCCCGCCCGACCCTTGTGTCATGCTTTCATCGTACAAAAATACTTCCGAATCGGAGACCGCCATGCCCCACGACGGCCATGATCACACCGACCCTCCTGATGACTTGACGCTCCGAGTGAAGGCCCTTGAAAGCCTGTTGGTGGAGAAAGGACTGGTGGATACTGCTGCCCTCGACGTGGTGATTGAAACCTACGAGCACAAGGTCGGCCCCCAGAACGGTGCCAAGGTGGTGGCCCGTGCCTGGGTCAATCCGGAATTCATGGCCCTCATCAAGGAAGATTGCTCTGCCGTTATTGACCAGGAATTCGGCTACAAGGGCCGACAGGGTGAGCACATCATGGCCGTCGAGAACACGCCCGACGTCCACAACGTGGTCGTCTGCACGCTGTGTTCGTGTTATCCGTGGACCGTGCTGGGCCTGCCGCCGGTTTGGTACAAATCGGCCCCCTACCGATCGAAGGTCGTCCAGGATCCCCGCGGCGCGCTGGCCGAGTTTGGCACCACCGTCGCCGACGACAAGGAGATCCGGGTTTGGGATTCAACGTCCGAAATGCGTTACTTGGTAATTCCCGAACGGCCGGCCGGGACCGAAGGGTGGAGTGAGGACCAACTCCGAGCCCTGGTCACCCGCAATTCCATGATCGGGGTTGAGGAAGCTAAATCGCCGGAGACTGTCTTGTGAACGGGCCCCATGACCTGGGCGGCCAGCATGGACTTGGCCCAATCAATCCCGAATCGGAAGCGGAAGAGCCCGTGTTCCACGGGGACTGGGAACGCCGCACCTTCGCGCTGACCTTGACCTGTGGCATGCTTGGCCAGTGGAATATCGACGAGGGTCGTTATGCCCGAGAACGCCAACACCCGGTGGATTATCTCTCCAACACCTACTATGAGAACTGGCTCGCTGGGTTGGAAACACTGTTGGTGGAGAAAGGTCTGGTCACGGCGGAGGAATTGCTTACTGGAGTTGCCGAAGGTAAGGCCGAGGGCTACCGTGTCCCGGACGTGGATGCGACCCGTAAAATCCTCGCCAGCGGCGGCCCGACCCGCATTCAATCCGACCTCAAGCCCAGCTTTTCAGCCGGTGACAAGGTTCGTGTCATCAATCAAAATCCCCTCACCCACACGCGCGCGCCGCGCTACACCCGCAATCATACGGGCACCATCGAATTCGGTCACGGCGTCCACGTCTTTGCTGATGCCAACGCGCAGGGGCGCCACGAAGGCGTTCACCTCTACGCCGTTCGGTTTGAGGCTGATGAGCTTTGGGGCGAGGAGGCTGCCGGTGGCCCGGTCTATGTGGACCTCTGGGAACCTCATTTGGAGCCTGTTTAAGGCATGCCCCCACCGCCGGTTGAAGCCTCCAAGGCGCCCCTGCCTCTCCAGCCTCGTGATGACGACGGCCCGGTCTTCCGTGAACCATGGGAAGCCCAGGTCTTCGCCATGACCGTGCGCCTACACGCCGCCGATTATTTTACCTGGCCCGAATGGACGGAGGCGCTGAGCACCGAAATCACCGCTGCCAAGGACCGGGGCGAGGCGGACCTGGGCGACACCTATTACCATCATTGGTTCCGGGCTCTGGAAGCGTTGGTGGTTGGCAAGGGTCTGGAAACCACGCCTGCCATCGACGAGCGAATGGAAACCTGGCGGCGTGCCTACTTGGCGACGCCACACGGCCAATCTGTCGAGTTGGATGCCGGATAATTCGCCTTCTTGTGGCCTCGTCTTTGCACCGTTCGCGCCAATTGTTCTTGAGGAACCCGGTCAGGTCTCAATCAGGTGCCCGTCTTCCAACCGCGCGATCCGGTCCATGCGTGACGCCAGTCCCGGGTTGTGGGTGGCGATTACCGCCGCCAGGTTGGCGCCGCGGGCAAGACGGAGAAGCACGTCGAACACCTCGTCCGCCGTGTGGGGATCCAAATTTCCTGTGGGCTCATCCGCCAATAGGAGGTCGGGCCCCGTAGCTATCGCTCGACCGATCGCGACGCGCTGTTGTTCACCGCCGGAAAGCCGAGCGGGACGATGCGTTTCGCGTTCCGCCAAACCCAGCCAGGCGAGGATTTCGCGCGCCCGGTCGCGCGCGTCGCCCTTGCAGTGTCCGGCAATGATTTGGGGAATCACGATGTTTTCTAGCGCCGTGAACTCCGGTAACAGGTGATGGTACTGATAGACGAAACCCAGATGCCGTCGGCGCACCGACGTTCGCTCGTCATCGACCAAGTTCGCACAGGCCTCATCGCAAATCGTGATGCTGCCGGCATCAGTATTTTCCAGAAGCCCAGCAATATGCAGCAGTGTCGACTTGCCAGCGCCTGAAGGCCCGACTAGAGCGACGATCTCGCCGGTACGGACTGTCAGGCTGACGCCCTTCAAAATATTCAAGGTCTTGCGGCCCTGGCGAAAAGATCTCTCGATCCCCTGCAGCGTCAGCACCGGCTGGCCACTAGCGATGGCGTCGCCATTGCACTCATTCATAACGCAACGCCTCCGCCGGATCGAGACGCGCCGCCCGCCATGATGGATACAGCGTCGCCAGAAACGACAGCGTTAGGCCCATGAGCACCACGGTCACCACCTCGCCAGGGTCGACCACGGCGGGTAGTTGGGAGAGAAAATAGATCTCGGCGGCAAATAGGTCTGTGCCGGTCAGTCCTTGGATCCACTGGCGGATGCTTTCTATGTTGGTGGTGAACGACAGCCCCAGGATGAAACCCGCGAGGGTGCCGATGATGCCGACGCTGGCGCCCGCCAGGAAAAACACGCGCATGATCATGCCCCGCGTTGCGCCCATGGTGCGTAGGATAGCGATGTCCCTACCCTTGTCCTTCACCAGCATGATCATGGAGGAAATGATGTTGAAGGCCGCCACCAGGATGATCAGGGTCAGGATCAGGAACATTACGTTGCGTTCTACCTGGATGGCGTTGAAGAAGCTCGCATTGGCGCGTTGCCAATCGTGGACCCGAGCCTTGCCTGCCAGTTTCAGCAGGATATCATTGCCAAGCGCGGGCGCCGTCTCGGGATTGTTGCCGAAAACCTCAAGGTTGGTGACCGCGCCTGGTAATCGGAAATAAATCTGTGCGGCCTCTAAGGGCATAAAGACGAAACTGGAGTCGTATTCGAACATGCCGATGTTGAAGGTGCCTACAAGCTTGTAGGCCTTCAACCGGGGTACGGAGCCAAACGCGGTGACAGTGCCCTTGGGTGAAATCAGCGTCACCTTGTCGCCGATGCGCACACCTAACTTCTCTGCCAAGCGTTCACCCATGACAATGTTGTTCTTACCCTTAAAGTTGGCCAGGGAGCCCCGCTTGATGTTGGAAGATATGATATTGCGTTTTGCTAGGTCTTCAGGCCGGAACGCGCGGACCACGCCACCCTGGGCGACGCCGCGGGACGTGAGCATGACCTGGCCTTCGATCATGGGCGTCACAGAAACTACGCCCTTGATAGTGCGGATTTCCTTGGCTAGGTCGTCGAAATTAGCCATGGCGTTGGTCTGGCCGTAGACACTTAAATGTCCGTTCAGGCCCAGAATACGGGTCAGCAGTTCCTGGCGGAAGCCGTTCATCACCGACATGACGATTATCAGTGTCGCCACGCCGAGAGCAATGCCTAGAAGCGAGAACCAAGCAATGACGGAGATGAATCCTTCCTGACGCCGGGCCCGCAGGTAGCGCAGCGCTACCATCCATTCAAAACGTGAAAACATTCAAATGCCGCCTAGACCAGAATCTGCGTCAATGCGCTTTCCAGGCTCAATTCCTGGCGCTCGCCGCTAGCTCGGTGCTTCATCTCCACGACACCGGATTTAAGTCCCCGGGGCCCAATTATTAACTGCCACGGCACGCCGATGAGGTCCATGTCGGCGAATTTCGCTCCGGTTCGGGCCTCACGATCGTCATAGAGGATCTCCTTCCCCTTCTCTCGCAGGTCGTTGTAGGCGCCATCACAGGCAGCGTTGCAGGCGGCATCTCCCGTTTTCAGATTAATCAGACCCGCCTTGAACGGCGCGACATTGTCGGGCCAGATAATGCCATCGTCGTCGTGCGACGCCTCGATGATGGCGCCGGCCAGGCGCGAGACCCCGATCCCGTATGAGCCCATTTCGACGTGCACCTCTTGACCGTCGGCGTCAGTGACCCGGGCGCCCAGTGGCTTTGAGTATTTGGTGCCGAAATAGAAGATGTGGCCGACCTCAATGCCGCGCGCAGTGACCAGGTCGTCGCCCAATGCCGCTTCGACGTCCGCTTCGCGCTTCTCGTCCGTGGCCGCGTACTGGCCGGTGTAACTGTCGACGATAGGCTGCAGGTCGCTCTCGAAATCGATGTCCGTGTCCGAAAGCTTGCGGTCCAGGAAGTCCTTGTGGCAGGCGATCTCGCTTTCGCCCGTGTCCGCAAGGATCAGGAATTCGTGGCTCATGTCGCCGCCGATGGGACCCGTGTCGGCAGCCATGGGAATGGCGGTGAGACCCATCCGTTCATAGGTGCGTAGATAAGAAACAAACATCTTGTTATAGGACTGCCGCGCGCTTTCCGCGTCCAAATCGAAGGAGTACGCATCCTTCATCATGAATTCGCGACCGCGCATGACGCCAAAACGGGGTCGCACCTCGTCACGGAACTTCCATTGGATGTGGTACATTAGCTTCGGCAGGTCACGATAGCTGCGGGCCGATGCGGCGAAGATCTCGGTGATCTGCTCTTCGTTGGTGGGGCCGTAGAGCATGTCGCGCTCGTGACGGTCTTTGATGCGTAGCATCTCCGGCCCGTAGTCATCGTAACGGCCGCTTTCGCGCCACAGGTCGGCGGGCTGGATTGTCGGCATGAGGATTTCCTGGCAGCCGATTGCGTTCTGTTCCTCACGGACAATCTGCTCAATATTCCGCAGAACCCGGAGGCCCATTGGCAGCCATGAATAGATGCCGGCGCTGGACTGACGGATCATCCCCGCGCGCAACATGAGACGGTGCGAGACAATTTCCGCCTCGGCGGGGTTCTCCTTTAGGGTCGGCAGGAAGTATTGGGATAAACGCATAAAAGCCTCGATTTCCGGGCCGCCGGCGGCGGGTCAGCATTCCTTATGCAATCTATGCAAACCGATCAGCAATGACAATTGGAAAGGGATCGTGGCTCAAGTGAAGCTGCGTAAGTCCATACTATGTCCCTGCGCGTCCTCATTGAATTTAATAGTTTGAGAGAAAACTTGGCGAATCTGATTTCCCTCTTTCACCCCCATGGCCGCGGTGCAAGGAGGTTTGGCGATGCACCGCGGCCCGGGGTTTGCCCTAGATTTGGGTCTGGGGCTGTGGAAGCGGCTCCATGAGACCCCACAAGTTGGGGATCACGGCATGAAAACGCGGGACCGGCGCCGGGACGCGCAAGTGGGCCTCAGCTCCAGGACCTGAAGCGAGAATCGCTTAGCGCAAATGTGAGAATCTCCCTTGGCGGGCGTCGGCATGTATTTTCATTTTATTGTCCACTTTCTGTGGAAGGCGAAATTTTCAGAATCAAAACTAAGCGTGGAGGATTTAAGAAAAGGTAAAGCCATGGGAAGAAATAGATCTAGAGGCGAAATTTACTTAGTCGCCTTGTGTCAGGGTCGGTGCTGCGGCAGGCTGAGCGGATGAGAATTTCCGTCAATATCGCCCAATTCGGAGGGCCTCGGCCTCTAGCTGTGGTTGTCGGGCACGAGCGGTCTGGCAACCATTTCCTGATGAACGCCATCGCAGAGGTATGCGGCTATACGGGGTGTCACCTTACCTGGATCTCGACCACGCGGACGTGAACATCAACTTCCATCACGCGGAAACGTTGGCCGACGTGCTTCGCGCGCTGGCCGCGCATCACACCGCGAATGTTATCAAGTCCCACCATGACGCGGCCTTCTTCGCCCCAATCATCGGTGACGTCGTTGACCAAGCGCGCTTGTTTTATATCTACCGTCGACCTGGTCCCGTGATGGCGAGTTTCTGGACCTTCATTCAGGGCTGGCCCTGGCCGGACGGACCAGTGGAGGGGAATGTTGTGACCTTTGCGCAAGGCGCCACCAGCGGGGCGTTTGTTGCGCTAACAGATGGCGCAGGCTGAAAAAATGTTTGCGCCCACCTTCGGGGTTGGCGGGCGCTGGCTGAAAGCCATACGCACGTGCACCTGATCGCCTATGAGGCTCTGCGTGACGACTACGAAAACGTCATGGCATCGGTCTGCGGGTTGTTGGGGTGTCCGGGCGGTTCCTTCCCCAAGCCGGACCGAGAAAACTACGTGAAGGCACCAGGGGCGGCGACGCACGTGGTCAACGACGAAGACCGGATGCTTCTCGAAGCCTGGATTGATCAGCAGATGCCGGCTGATCTATTCGCGAAATGAGATGACACCGCTTTCGTAGACGAAATAGAAGATCACGAAGAACACCAGCGATACACCCGTGGTGATGATGAACTTCTTCAGAAGCTGCGGTTTTGCCGGCGCGCCCGGGTCTTCTCCGGGTAGCAAGTCGTCCGGATTGATCGGCGAGATGCCCCAGGGCAGGACCATGAACAGGGTCAGCCACCATATGACGACGTAGACCGCAAAGCCGAGGGTAAGTGACACGGCGCGTCCCCTCCCCTAGGCCTGTTCCAACTCGACCAAAGTGCCGCAGAAATCTCTCGGGTGCAGGAACAAGACCGGTTTTCCATGAGCGCCAATTTTCGGCTCTCCATCACCCAGTACGCGGGCGCCTTCTGACTTCATTTGGTCGCGGGCTTTGATGATGTCATCGACCTCGTAGCACACATGATGCATGCCGCCAGATGGGTTTTTATCCAGAAAAGCGGCGATGGGTGAGTTCTCGCCCAGGGGGTGCAGGAGCTCGATCTTTGTGTTCGGCAATTTCACGAAGACCACGGTGACGCCGTGGTCGGGCTCTGCTATCTGTGCGGAGACAGTAGCTCCCAGGGTGTCACGGTAGGTGGCCGTAGCGACTTCCAGGTCGGGCACGGCGATGGCGACGTGATTGAGACGGCCGATCATGGCGAAACTCCTTCGTGTTAGTCCAGTCGAACCAGATGCACGCGGGTGATTGGGCGCTTGTCGAAAAGGGTGCGAAAGGCTCGGCGCGCGGCGATGCGGGCGGCCTCGGAAACGGTGTGATCGTCTGCATCTTTGGCGTCGCGCGACAGTCTATCGATCGCTTCCCGAACGGCAAGCCGAACCGTATCCAAGATCGGGTCATCTTCATCTTCCAAAAGGCCCGCGGTGGAGATGGGCATTTCCTCATCGACCTCATCGCGGTCTAGGATGACTGTGAGAACCGCGAACCCGTGCCACATGGCCCGTGTCCGGCTCTTTACGACTTCCGATTGGATGGGCACGAGGCGGTTGCCGTCGGACGCTAGGCGTCCCACCGGCACATGGTCGATGATACTGGGTGCCCCTGGCGCTAGGCGCACGGCACCGCCGTTCTCGTTGACGATGGCGTGCGGTACCTGGCAGGTGCGAGCTAATTCGGCGTGTTCCGTGAGATGGCGAAGCTCCCCGTGCACGGGGATGGCAATCTCGGGCCGTAGGTGTTGGTACATGCGGGTCAATTCATCCCGTGCGGGATGACCCGAGACGTGGATCATGGCGTCTTTGGCCGTGATCACATGGATATCCCGGCGCAGGAATTTTGCCTGCAGTTCCGCGATGGCCCGTTCGTTCCCGGGGATTACCCGAGACGAGAATATTAGTGTGTCGCCCGGGTTCAGGACGATGCGGGGATGATCTTCGGCGGCGATGCGGGCAAGCGCTGCGCGCGGCTCGCCTTGACTGCCGGTACAGATGATCAACGTCTTGTCATCCGGCAGGAACCCTGCGTCCTCCTCCATGAGGAAGGCGGGGACGCCCTTTATATAGCCGTTCTCTCGGGCCGCATCGGTAATTCGCTTCAACGACCGCCCGGCCAGAACTACGTCGCGGTCGTTCCTGGCTGCCGCCGTGGCAATAGTTTCCAACCGCGCTACGTTGGTGGCGAAACAGGCCACCGCAACCTGGCCCGTACAACTGGCGATGATGTCGGTAAGGTTGTCCAGGATGTCCGCCTCCGATCCGGTGGTGCCTGGCGTGAACACGTTGGTGGAATCGCAGACCACGGCCAGGGCTCCCTCTTCCCCAATGCGCCGGAGGGTTTTCTCGTCCGCCGGTTCCCCGACGACTGGATCCGGATCGAACTTCCAATCGCCCGTGTGCAGGACCGTCCCCAATGGCGTCCTGAGCGCGATGGCGTTCGGTTCGGGAATGGAGTGGGTCATTGTTACCCATTCCAGATCGAAAGGGCCAAGCGCTAATTTCGCCCCAAGAGGGACTTCGTTGATTTTTACCTCGCTTCCGAATTCCGTCTCGGCAAGCTTGCGACGCAGCACAGAGACCGTGAATGGCGTCGCGTATATGGGACAGCGCAGCTTTGGCCACAGGTACTGGACCGCACCCAGGTGATCTTCATGCGCGTGGGTTAGTATCAGGGCCAGAAGGCGGTCCTTCCGATCCTCAATGAATTTGGGATTGGGCATTAGGACGTCGATGCCCGGTAATTCGCCGTCGTTGAAGGTGACGCCCAAGTCAATCATCAGCCAATCCTCGTCCCCGGGCAGGCCAAAGCCGTAGAGGTTGAGGTTCATGCCGATCTCGCCTGCGCCGCCAAGCGGCACAAACAAGAGTTCTTCAGCGGTTGCTGTACTCATGTGGCGTTGCGTCGGTTGATGGTAAAAAGCCCGCGGAGCGTCAATTCTGCGTCGGTCTCGCGGATCGCGTCGGAGGCCTTGGCGAACAGAGGCGCCAGACCGCCTGTGGCGATGACCGGCATGTCGTTGGCTCCGTACTCGGCGCGGATGCGTGACACCAACCCCTCAATAAGCCCCACATATCCCCAGAAAATGCCGGTTTGCATGGCCGGCACCGTGGCCTTACCAATGATTTGTTTGGGCCGTTCGACGGCGATTCGCGGGAGGCGCGCCGCTGCCTGGTGCAGTGCCTCCAGCGACAAGTTTACGCCCGGCGCGATCACGCCGCCCTGGTAACTGCCATCCGCGCCAACCACGTCGAAAGTGGTCGCGGTCCCGAAATCGACCACGATCAATGGCCCGCCGTAGCGTTCGTGTGCCGCCACCGTATTGACCAACCGATCTGCGCCTACGTCATCGGGACGATCCACCTGCACCTCAATGCCCAGGTTCACGTCCGGTTCCCCAATCACCAAGGGCGTGCAGTCAAAGTATTTGTGGCAAAGCAATTTCAAGGAAAACAGCGTTGCCGGCACCACGGTGGACACGATAGCCGAAGTGATATCCGTGCGCGCCAGGCCCTGCAAATGTATGAGCTGTTCCAGCCAGATGCCGAATTCGTCCGCCGTTTTGTTGGCGTCTGTCGACGAACGCCATTCGCCCATCACGGTACCGTCGTCGCCAAATACTGCGAAGACGATATTGGTGTTGCCCGAATCAATAGCAAGCAGCATGGCTGTCCCAGTCAATTATCCGGAAAATAGACGACGCCGGCGGCAATCCGCCGTTCCGCGCCGTCGCCCTCAAGGATCAGAGCGCCATCATCATCCAGGTCCTTGAAGTTACCGGTTAGGGTCTCGTTCTCCAAGCGCACCTCGATGGCCTTGCCCTTGCCTATGGCTCGGTTGAGCCAGGTCCGACGCACTTTGTCGAACCCCTCTTCCACCCAAATGTTGGCCCACCTTTGGAAACTACGGGCAAAGGCGACAAGGGTATCCTCCACCGTAACGGTCCAATGCTCGGCACTCAGCGACGTTGCCGGATAGGCCGCGTCGTCGGGAAAATGCGCGACATTGACGCCAAGACCGACGATGACCCATTCGGGAAACTCGGCCCCGCCGGCTTCCGACTCCAGCAAGATACCGGCGACCTTCTTTTCCTGGAGGAGGACGTCGTTTGGCCATTTCAAGTGGATTTGGTGTCCGGGCTCCGAAATATTGCCGAGGGCATCGTAGAGCGCGACAGCAGTGACGAAACTGAGTTGCGCCGCCTCGCGTAGCGGCACCTCGGGCCGGAGGATCAGGGATAGGTGGAGGTTGCCCGGCGGGCTGACCCAGTCGCGTCCGCGTCGACCCCGCCCTTTGGTTTGTTCGCGTGCCCAAACCAAGGTGCCGTCAGGTGCAGCGTCCTCACCCTGACGGGCGAGGTCGCGGGCCTCGTCATTTGTGGACGCGCAACGCTCCAGAGAAATCAGGTTATAAACAGAAGGGAGGCGTGGTTCGGACATGTTCCGAGGGTGCTCAACTGGAGAACAGGGACGCCGCCGCCGCCGCCGCGTTGGACACCAACGGTTCCGGATAGGCGATGAATGCCACGATCAGAATTCCGGTGAGCGTCAGCAGCGCGCCGATTTCGCGGTCTATGGACTGATCCAGCGGATCCTCGGCGTCGTCGAAGTACATGATCCGGATGATCCGGAGGTAATAGAAAGCGCCAACCACGCTGGTCAGCACGCCAATGATCGCCAAGGTATAGAGCTCCGCTGCGATTGCGGCCTGGAAGACGTAAAGCTTGCCGAAAAAACCGGCCAGCGGCGGAATGCCAGCCATAGAGAACATGAAAATCGCCAAGGCCAACGCGATCATCGGGTGCGTCTTGCCCAGGCCCGCCAGATCATCGATCCCCTCCACCATGCGTCCGCCGCGCCGCATGCAGAGGATGCAGGCGAACGTGCCAATATTCATGAACAGATAGATGGCCAGGTAGATCAGTACCGCGCGGATACCGGCCTCCGAACCGACCGACAGGCCGATCAGCGCATAGCCGACGTGACCGATAGAGCTGTAAGCCATAAGGCGCTTGATGTTGCGCTGGTTTACGGCGGCGAAGGAACCCAGGATCATCGAGGCGATGGAAATGAAAACAACGATCTGCTGCCATTGCGCCAAAAGATCGCCAAAAGGCCCAACCATGACCCGCATGAACAGTGCCATCCCCGCAATCTTCGGGGCAATTGCGAAGAAGGCCGTGACCGGCGTTGGTGCACCTTCGTAGACGTCTGGGGTCCACATGTGGAAAGGCACGGCGGACACCTTGAAGGCCAGGCCCGCGAGGATAAATACGATCCCGAAGATCATGCCGGTGCCCGGACCTTCGGGCCCCGTGTTAGTAAACATCTTGGCCATGACCTCAAAGCTGGTGGTGCCGGCGAAACCGTAAACCAAAGACATGCCGTAAAGCAGCATTCCGGACGCCACAGCGCCTAGTACGAAATATTTGAGGCCTGCCTCCGTGGAGCGTGTGTCGTCGCGCTGGAAAGCGGCGATTATGTAGAGCGAGAGGCTCTGCATTTCGAGACCAAGATAGAGCGAGATCATATCGTTGGCCGAGATCATCATCAGCATGCCGAGGGTCGCGAAGACCACAAGGACCGGGAACTCGAACCGGGCCAAACTATGTCTTTCCAGGAATCCTTTCGCGATCACTAATGATCCGGCCGACGCCAGCAACACTAAAACCTTGCAGAAGACCGCATAACCGTCGGAGACGAACATGCCACCAAAAGTCACCAGGCGTTCGTCGGCCAGCAAGGTCGTGAGCAGCACCGCCAACAACAAGGCCACGATGCCCATATAAGTCACGTAGCGGAAAGTGGTAACGTCTTGTTCGTCGCGTCCGCCCTTTTGGAATACGCCAAACATCAGCAGCGCCATGATGATCACCGCCAGGAAAAGCTCCGGCAGCGCGGGGATCAGTTCGGGTACGTGGGTATTAGGCATATCTTTTGTCCCTTCCCCGTCCTAGCGTCCGGCTAACGTTACGTTGGCTGCCGCCGCTTGAGCCGTCTGCACCTGTTGCAGTAGGTTCTCGACTGAGACGTGCATGATGTCCAGGAAGGGCAACGGATATATGCCCATCCAAAGTGTCAGAATGATCAACGGCGCGAACACGGCCCATTCACGAGGGCTCATGTCGGCAATCTTCTTCAATACGTCCTTGGTGAGTTCGCCGAAGATAATCCGCCGGTAGAGATACAGCATGTAAGCCGCGCCCAAAATGACGCCCAAAGCCGCCAGCGCGCATACCCAGGCGTTCACCTGGAAGGCGCCTAGTAGCACCAGGAATTCGCCGATGAAACCGCCCGTGCCGGGCAAGCCCACTGAGGCCAGCATGAAGAACATGAACGTCAGCGCATAGCCCGGCATTCGATGCACCAGGCCGCCGTACACCTCGATGTCGCGGGAATGAATGCGGTCATAGACAACACCGACGATCAAGAACAAGGCGGCGGAGACAATCCCGTGGCTGAGCATCACGTAGATAGCGCCTTCAACACCCTGAATCGTTAGGGTGAAGGCGCCAATGGTGACGAAGCCCATGTGGGCGACCGACGAATAGGCGATCAGCTTCTTCATGTCCTCCTGGACCAAGGCCACGAACGATGTGTAAACCACGGCAATAATGCTGAGCGTGTAGACCATGGGCGTGAAGTCCACGGTGGCCAGAGGAAACATGGGCAGCGAAAAGCGGAGGAACCCGTAGCCGCCGAATTTCAACAGCACGCCGGCCAGTATCACTGAACCGGCCGTCGGCGCCTCCACGTGGGCGTCCGGCAGCCAAGTGTGCACCGGCCACATAGGGACCTTCACCGCGAAGGATGCGAAGAAGGCCAGGAACAACCAGGTTTGTAGCTCCGCCGGGAAGTTGTGGTTCATGAGTTGGACGATGTCGGTGGTGCCCGCGTCCACGTACATAGCAAACATCGCCAGCAGCATTAGGACCGAACCCAACAGGGTGTAGAGGAACAGCTTGAACGCTGCATACACGCGCCGGGGTCCGCCCCAGATCCCGATGATCAAGAACATGGGGATCAGGACGCCTTCGAAGTATATGTAGAAGACCATCAGGTCTAGGGCGCAGAACATTCCTACCATCAGCGTTTCAAGGATTAGGAAGGATATCATGTACTCCTTCACCCGGGTCTGGATAGCTTCCCAACTTGCCAGGATACAGATCGGCGACAGCAGTGTCGTGAGCAACACGAACAGCATGGAAATGCCGTCGATGCCCATGTGGTATTGAAGGCCCAGCACCGGCATCCATTCGACTTTTTCGACGAACTGGAAGTCGGCCGTCGATGGATCGAAGTTGAACCAGATGTAGAGCGACAGGAAGAAGTTGATGCCCGTGGTCCATAACGCCACGCTTCGCGCGTTGAGTGCTACTGTCTCGTTGTCACCGCGGATCGAGAAGATGAACAACGCACCCACCAAAGGCAGGAACGTCAACAGGGACAGGATGGGAAGACCGCTCATGTGTTATTCAATCCTCGTCATCCGCTGTGGCCAACTAGATACCAAGTCGTAATCACAACGACCCCAATCAGCATGGCGAAGGCATAGTGATAGAGATATCCCGACTGCAACGCCGCCACCCTCTTGGCTGCCAGGCGCACCGTGTTGGAAATGCCGTCTGGTCCCAATCCGTCGATGATCATCTCGTCGACCACCTTCCAGAACCCGCGGCCCAGTGCAAACGATGGACGGACGAACAAGAATTCATAAAGCTCATCGAAGTACCACTTGTTGAGCAAGAACTGATAGATTGCCTGGAATTTCTCGGCGATCTTTTCGGGAATATCGGTGCGCTGAATATAGAGGACGTAAGCCAACCCGATCCCCAAGACACCGACGACAATGGGTGACAATTTCACCCAAGTCGGCACGTGATGGGCGTTTTCTAACGCCTTATGGTGCTCGAGGATTAGAATCGCGTCGCCCCAGAATTCCGCCGCCTTGGCGCCGACAAAGTAGTCGTAGGCCACATAGCCAGAGAATAAGGCGCCAATGGCTAAAACGAACAGCGGCAGGATCATCACCTTGGGGCTTTCGTGAACGTGGGCCATGGTCTTCTCGTCGGCGCGTGGTTCGCCATGGAAAGTCATGAACAATAACCGCCAGGAATAGAACGCCGTCAGGAACGCCGCCAAAAGGCCGAGCCAGAACGCGTATTGCCCAATCCCCGTCTCGGCCGCATAGGCCGCCTCTAGAACGATATCCTTGGAATAGAAGCCGGCGAAGAACGGCACGCCCGCGAGGGCTAACGATCCGATCCACATCAGCGCGTAGGTCACCTTTATGTGCTTCCAGATGCCACCCATGCGGCGCATATCCTGCTCATCGGACATGGCGTGAATCACCGAACCGGCGCCCAGGAACAACAGGGCCTTAAAGAAGCCGTGCGTCATCAGGTGAAAGACGCCTGCCGAATAGGCCGAGACGCCGCAAGCGAAGAACATGTAACCCAACTGCGAACAGGTGGAATAGGCGATGACACGTTTGATGTCATTCTGTACGCAGCCCACGGTGGCGGCGAAAATCGCCGTCGTCGCGCCAACCAGGGTTACGACTGTCAATGCCGTATCGGAAAACTCGAAAATCGGCGACAGGCGAGCGACCATGAACACGCCGGCGGTCACCATGGTCGCGGCGTGGATCAGGGCGGAAACTGGGGTCGGACCTTCCATTGCGTCTGGCAGCCACGTATGCAGCCCCAACTGCGCCGATTTGCCCATGGCACCGACGAACAGCAGCAGACAGCATGCCGTGAGCGCGTGCACTTCGGCGCCAAAGATGACGAAGGTAGCGTCTTTCTTTCCTTCTGCAGCGGCGAATATGGTGTCTAGTTCTACTGTCTGGAACAGCATGAACACGGCGAAGATACCCAGCGCGAAGCTGAAATCGCCAACTCGGTTGACCAGAAACGCTTTGATGGCGGCGGCGTTGGCTGTGGGTTTGTTGTACCAAAAGCCAATCAGCAGATAGGACGCAAGGCCCACCCCTTCCCAACCGAAGAAAAGCTGTACAAGGTTGTCGGAGGTGATCAGCATCAGCATGAAGAAGGTGAACAAGCTCAGATAGCACATGAACCGTGGGATCGCTGGGTCGTGGTGCATATAACCGACGGAATAGATATGCACCATGGCCGAGACCACGGTGACGACGATCATCATCACGGCGGTTAGGGTGTCGACCTTCAACGCCCAGGAGGCCTCAAGGGCGCCAGAGTCGATCCAGGTGAACAGCTCCGTCGTACGCGCGTTGCCTTCTAAAGCCACGTCCTTGAACACAACGATGGCGCAGATCATGGAAAGCACTAGACCCGCGCAGGTTGCCCACTGAGCAAGCATATCGAGGCTGTGCTGCTTTTCCTTATCAGCCGCCGGCACGAAGACGATGATGCCGGCCAATACGGAGCCGATAAGTGGCAGGAAAACGACCAAAATATTCAGCATGACCGCGCCCTCAGCCGCTCATCACGTTGATGTCTTCGACGGCGATGGTGCCGCGGTTACGGAAGAAGATCACCAAGATCGCAAGGCCCACGGCCGCTTCCGCTGCAGCCACGGTGAGGACGAACATGGCAAACACCTGCCCGACCAGGTCGCTCAACTCGGCGGAGAAAGCCACCAGGTTGATGTTCACGGCCAACAGCATCAGTTCCACGGACATGAGAATGATGATCACGTTCTTCCGGTTCAGAAAGATTCCGAAAATACCAAGTGTGAACAGCACGGCGGCAACGCTCAGGTAATGGGCAAGACCGATATCGAGCATCAGATTCCCTTCCCGACTTCGACTTTACGGACTTCGACATCGTCTGCGCTTCGAGCCAACTGATTGCCAATGTTCTGTTTCTTTACGCCGACGCGCTGGCGGTGCGTCAATACGATGGCTCCGATCATGGCCACCAGCAGGATCATGCCCGCCGCCTGGAACAGGTATATGTATTGGGTGTAGACGATCTCACCCAACGCGTGGGTATTAGTAGTCACCCCGATGTCCGGGGTGGGGGCACCGGCGGATTTTGCCGCTTCGGGGGCCATGCCCCAACCGCCGACCAGAACCAGCAGTTCAACCAGCAAGATGATCCCGATAAGAGCACCGATGGGCAGGTATTGGAGAAAACCTTGGCGCAGCTCGACGAAGTTGATGTCTAGCATCATGACCACGAACATAAACAGCACGGCTACCGCGCCCACGTAGACGACAACCAGGATCATGGCCAGGAATTCCGCGCCCAACAGCACGAACAGACCGGCCGCATTGAAGAAGGTCAGGATCAGGAACAGCACCGAGTGTACCGGATTCCGCGCCGATATGACCAGCACGGCCGATGCCACGGCCGTACAGGCAAACATATAAAAGGCCAGGACTTCTATCATGGTCTTTCGTCTTCCCTCCTCGTTTGACCTCGCGCGCCTAGCGATACGGCGCGTCGAGACGCAGGCGCTCGCCGATTTCCGTTTCCCAACGGTCCCCATTAGCGAGCAGCTTGGCCTTGTCGTACAAGAGTTCTTCACGGGTCTCCGTGGCGAACTCGAAATTTGGTCCTTCAACAATGGCGTCCACGGGGCAGGCTTCTTCGCAATAGCCGCAGTAGATGCACTTGGTCATGTCGATGTCGTAGCGGGTCGTGCGCCGCGATCCGTCCTCACGGGGCTCGGCCTCGATGGTGATAGCTTGGGCCGGGCAGATGGCCTCGCAGAGTTTGCAGGCGATGCAGCGCTCTTCCCCGTTGGAATACCGGCGCAACGCGTGTTCGCCCCGGAACCGCGGGCTCAACGGCCCTTTTTCATAGGGGTAGTTTACCGTCACCTTCGGCTTGAAAAACATCTTCAGCGTGAGGGCCATACCTCTCATAAGTTCAGCAAGGAAGATGGATTTTACACCGCGTACGATGGCATGCATGATCTCTCTCCCTTATGCTTTCGGCAGCCAGTCAAAGGCCACCAGCACGCCGGCGACAATCGCTACAGCGGCCAGTGAGATCGGCAAAAACACTTTCCAACCGAGTCGCATGAGCTGGTCGTAACGGTAACGCGGGAAAGTGGCGCGCACCCACAGGAAGATAAATAGGCAGAACGCGATCTTTAGGGCTAGCCAGATAGGCCCCGGAACGGCGTCCAACGGATAGGTGTCGACGGGCGGCAACCAACCGCCCAGGAACAGCACCGCCGTCATCGCCGACATGAGGATCATGTTCGCGTATTCGCCGAGGAAGAACAGGGCGAAGGTCATGGCGGAGTATTCGACGTTGTAGCCGGCCACCAATTCGGCTTCCGCTTCCGGCAGATCGAAGGGATGCCGGTTGGTTTCCGCCAACGTGGAGATGAAGAACACCACGGCCATGGGGAACAGCGGGAAGACGAACCAGTTGAACATCCCGTAGTCACCCTTCTGCGCCATCACGATGTCGCTGAGGTTCAGCGAACCGACGCACAACAAGACGGTGATGATAACAAAACCCATGGAGACTTCGTACGAGACCATCTGCGCCGCCGAACGCATGGCGCCCAGAAACGCATAGCGCGAGTTCGATGCCCAGCCGGCCATTAGAATGCCGTAAACGCCAAGCGATGAAATCGCGAACAGATAAAGAATACCCACATTGATATCGGCTAGGACCATCTGGTGGTCGAAGGGGATCACCGCCCAGGCAACCAACGCCAGGATAAAGGTGATGCAGGGGGCTGCGATAAACACGCCGCGGTTGGCGCTGGCCGGGATCACGGTTTCCTTGAGGAACAGCTTGACCCCGTCGGCAATGGGTTGAAGCAACCCGAACGGGCCCACCACGTTGGGGCCGCGGCGCTGTTGCATGGCGCCGATGACCTTTCGTTCGGCCAGTGTCAAATAGGCTACCGACAGCATGATCGGAATTATGATCGCTACGATCTTGATGACGATCCAGGCCGTCGGCCAGATGTAATTATCCCAGAGTTCAACCATCGGTGCCGGTCTTCCTTTCGTCGCCCTTACCGAAGGTTTCAATGCAATGCGCCATTGTTTCCGAGGCGCGACTAATGGGGTCGGTCATATAGAAGTTGCAAACGGGGCTGGCAAACGGCGCGTCGGAGATCGCGCCTTCGGTGCCAAAGCTTCCCCATTCCGCCGGCGTGGTTTGGTTGATCTTCAGGAAGTTGGCGTTGGCCTCCACCAACTTCGCGCGCACGGCCTTGAGGTCGTCATAGGGCAGCGTTTGGCCTAGGACGGCCGACAAGGCGCGAATAATAGTCCAATCCTCTCGCGCTTCGCCGGGCGGAAAGATAGCGCGACGGCCCAACTGCACACGGCCTTCCGTATTCACGTAAGTGGCATTCTTTTCTGTGTAAGCGGCACCCGGCAGGATCACGTCGGCACGGTGCGCGCCCGCGTCGCCGTGATGACCCTGATAAATGACGAAGGCGTCGCCCAAGGCCTGTGTGTCAATCTCATCGGCGCATAGGAGGTAGACCATATTAATTGCGTTTGATTGCGCCCCGGCAAAGATACCGGCCACGTCGAGGCCGCCCTCGCCAGGCACAAACCCGAGATCCAGTCCGCCGACGCGGGCCGCGGCCGTATGCAAGACGTTGAACCCGTTCCAGCCGGTTTTGATCATGCCCAGTTTGTCGGCGGTCTGACGCGCCAGGTTCAGAACGGCGGCGCCGTCTTCACCCTTCAGCGCACCTTGACCGACGATGATCATGGCCTTCTCGGCGTTTTTCAGGACCTTAGCGAAGT